>JBHLOP010000084.1:4894-7751 GCA_048940375.1 Promethearchaeota archaeon
GGTTTAAGAGAATTCGCTCGCAAGACTAACGTTCATTTTTACGATGTAGGTGAAGGAATTTGCCATCAACTTCTCATTGAGAACCATATTAAACCCTATGATGTTGTTATTGGTGCCGATTCGCACACCTGCACTCATGGAGCGGTCGGCGCATTTGCAACTGGTATGGGAAGTACAGACTTAGCAGCTATTTTTGCTTATGGAAAGACTTGGCTAAAAGTTCCTGAAACTATTAAAATTTCTGTAAATGGGGAACTTAAATTCCATATAACGCCAAAAGATGTAATTCTAGATATCGTTAGAGAGGTTACCGCCGACGGAGCAACCTATAAAGCCCTTGAATTCGAAGGAAAAGCAGTATCTAAAATGAGAATGCCTGGACGATTCACCTTGTGTAATATGGCGATTGAGATGGGTGGAAAAACGGGATTAATTGCAGTTGATGAAGTTACGAAACGTTTCTTTAAGACTGAACGCGGTATAAGTGAGATCCCATCTCTTACAAGTGATAAAAATGCTGAATACTCAGATCAGTTTGAATTTGATGTGACAAACCTAGAACCTATGATCGCATTTCCACACAGAGTTGACAATGTAAAACCAGTGACTGAGTTTGAGGGGTTAGAAATACATCAGTGTTTCATTGGAACCTGTACAAATGGTCGACTTGAAGATTTAGAAACCGCAGCCAGATATTTAAAAGGAAAAAAGATACATAAAGATGTAAGATTGATTGTAATACCTGCCTCAAAAAAAATATATTCTGATGCGTTAGAACGTGGCTATATTAAGATTCTTGCTGATGCTGGTGCAATTATTGGTCCGGCTAGTTGCGGTCCTTGTGTCGGGAGGAATTTTGGAATACTAGGTGACGGTGAGGTATGTCTTACAACGCAAAATCGAAATTTTAAGGGCAGAATGGGAAATCCAAAATCAGAATTATTTCTTGCATCACCTGCGACTACCGCAGTTTCCGCAATATATGGAAAAATTACAGACCCTAGAGGTGAACTCAAATGAAAACCATAATTCGAGGAAAAGTATTTGTCTTTGGGGATGATGTAAACACGGATGAGATCATTCCAGGCATCAGAATTCGTGATGCTCTAACCTTAAAAGAACTCGCAAAATATACCTTTGAGCCAGTAAGACCAAACTTCTGGAAGGAAGTGAAAGAAGGCGACATTATAATAGCTGGAAAAAACTTCGGATGTGGAAGTTCTAGAGAGATGGCGCCCTTAGTGATAAAAGAAACTGGAATAAGAGCAATTCTTGCCGAATCTTTTGCCAGGATTTTTTATAGGAATGCTGTGAATATTGGTCTACCACCACTTGAATCTAAAGATATTATTCAATTTGCACAGGAAGGCGATGAACTAGAAATCAATTTAGATGAGTTTACAGTAACAAATATCACGAAAAATAAGTCAATACAACTTAAATCACTCCCTACGTTTTTAATAGAAATGTTGCAGGAAGGAGGACTTGTCTCTTATCTGATAGCGAAGGATGGTTATTCATCTATTTAGGAGAATTATAAGAAACTGAGTAAGAATATGCTCTGTTATTTTTAGAACACAAAGACTTGACTACAATGGATGAAGAAGCAATTAAGAACTTGATATGGGATGCAATTTCATCCTATCAAGCAGAAATTATTGATTTCACTAAGAGATTGGTAAGCATACCGACTGAGAATCCTCCAGGTAAATTATATAAGGCATGTATCGACGTCATTGCAAATAAGTTACATGAGATTGGATTAGACTACACTGTAATTGACGTCCCTGATATGCCTGACAGTAACTCTTTTCCTCGTTATTGCATCTTAAGTTTTTATGGAAAGGGTAAACGGACTTTGTATTTCCACGGTCACTATGATGTTGTCCCCGCACAGAACGATACTCAGTTCCGTCCGTATGTTGAGGATGGCAAACTCTACAGCCGTGGTTCCTCAGATATGAAGAGTGGTTTAGCAGCAATGATTTATGCCATCAAAGCATTAAAGGAAAGTAATATTGAACTCAACGGCAGGATTGGATTAGTTATGGTCCCAGATGAGGAGACTGGTGGCACACGAGGATCGAAGTATCTCGTCGAAACCGGTGTACTCGGAAAGGACGGCATCGGAATGCTTATGCCAGAACCAACAAGCGGTATGATCTGGAACGCAAATCGCGGTGCTATTTCACTCCGTATAACTTTGAAGGGCAAACCTGCCCATGTTGGTTTACATTATCAAGGTGTTAATGCATTTGAGCGAATGCTCGTAGTAGCAAATGCCTTACTTGAACTAAAGACTGATATTGAGTCCCAAAAGACTGACTTCAAGATTGAGCCAGAAGCAGCTCGACGTTCTATTCTATTAATTGGAGGAGAATGTGAAGGCGGCACAAATTTTAATATTACACCTGCTGAGTGTTCGTTCACGGTAGATCGAAGAATTAATCCAGAAGAAGATCTTGAAACAGAAAAACAGAGATTATTTGACCTGTTTGACAGGTTTAGACGCGATGGTATAGATCTAGATATAGAAGTCATTCAAGAAGGAAGATCTGCAGGCTTTCCGGAAGATCATCCTGTAGCAAAGACATTAGCTAAAAGCGTAAATGCGATTACTGGTAAAATGTCTTCATTTGAAATGTGTCCTGGACTTCTAGAACTTCGTTTTTATGCCCAACAAGGTATTCCATCTTTTGCTTATGGACCAGGACTTTTGTCTGTCTCGCACGGCCCTAATGAGTTTGTTAATATCAAGGAAATTTATAATTGCGCAGCGATTTATGCTCTCACAGCTGCGCAATTACTAACTTCTCAATTCAAGGCTAGCAAAATAGTCTAATAATCCTCTAGACTT
>JBHLOP010000085.1:0-7627 GCA_048940375.1 Promethearchaeota archaeon
AGCGTTTCTCCTCCAATAGGGAGTGTCCATACGCTTGCATTATTACCCATTCTTGAAAAAGCAAGATCTAGTGCGTCTTCTATGCTATCTGCAGGAGTCATATTAAATGGGTTTTTTACTAATTCAGGGTCTAACTCTGAAACTAGAATTATATCTGCCTTCAGCATCGTTTTCCGCATGTAGTATGCTTTATGCCCACCGAGTTTAAAATTCGTTTGCACTTGTTTACTTAGTTCCTCTAAAGTTTTGTATTTATACATCCATTCTTCAAAGACTTTATGTCCGATACCATCTTTGCACTCTGCAATTACTACTAATTGACCACCAGGTTTAACTATCGTCTGAGCCTGTTCAATCGCTTTTTGAGCTTGATAGAGGTTGATATCCTTTGGAAATCCTCCTGAACTCACTAAGACAATATCTGCAGGTTTATCTACGTAGACTTTGAATAATTCGTCCACTTTTTTAACGCATTTGTTGAAGGCGCTAATTATCCCACCTCCAGCCGCGAAAACTATTTCTTTATTTGAATCGAGAACAACACTTATACAAAAATCAACTTTAGCCCTTTTAGCAGCCTCTGTCATATCGACATGAATAACATTCCCTTCTAGGTTTCCTGTAACTGCATCTGGATGAATTAAATTTGAATGGTTTTTCTGAATGCTTCTTAAGCTTGAAATTCCAGGCAAAATGCTTTTTCGCCCTCCTGTGTACCCTGCATAATAATGAAATGCAACATCTCCAATAGTTATTCGTTTATCTGCTTCAACAAACTTTCTATTTAGCTCCACAGGGGTCTGTAAATGCGTCATTCCTAAGTTGACTAAATCATCTGCTTGGCAATTATGATTTTCTACAACAAAACTGCTAACTATTTCTTTGCCCAATAACTCCTCCATTTCTTTTTCTGTAACAGGACGATGACTACCAACTGCAATTAGTATCTCTATGTTTTCTTCTTTAATGCCCAAATTATCAAGTCTATTTAGCAAAACAGGTAGGATTTCTTTGCTTGGAGTGATTCTCGTATTATCGTTGATTACTATACTTATTTTATCATTCCTATCGAAAAGCTTATCAAAAAATAATTTATCTACGGGATTATTAATGGCGTTTTCAAAACTAAGATTTGGTATTGGATTATCATTATTAGGATTCTTTTTACTCGCAATAACGCCCAAAAAGTTTTTGTCGCTTATATCTGTATAAATGGCTTCTTCTCCGTATTTTAGTTCTACTTCAACCAATCAAATCGCCCACTAATTTTAGAGACGTCTCTTTTTAACTTTTTTGGTGGTTTACTTACGTCAATCATTCTGATCTTTACTAGTTGTTATTTTTTTCTCATCTTCAGGCGTTTTTGTTTCCCCAAACGGAATTAAGAGTAAAATAATTAGAAGGATAACTGCTCCTACGACTAGAACTCCATATTCAGATGATACTGCAAGTGAAACATATCCTATGAGAGGCACAGAAAAGATAACTTTTCCAATAACATTCTCTTGAGGAATCATTCCATTCCAACACTCGCTACCTCTCCAATAATCCGGAGAAGGATTATTATCACCTTTGGTTCGAAAGTATAATTTATCATTGTATTTTTCTATCTCGATGATGCGATGGACGATGTCGTAACTCCTTGTAGAGACTTCAAAAACAATTACATCATCAACAACTAACTGATCGCTTTGAACATGTCTGATAACTAGCAAATCACCAACATTGTAAGCAGGTCGCATGCTTCCTGAGGAAACCGAGCGAAGTGGACTCTCTGGATATGTTCCAAGACCTATTTCAAGCCCAATAAACACAGCATACGAGCCTACTACGGCAATAATTATAAGGACTGCAGTCTCAATGATTTCTCTCTTGTACTTCTTTTTTTTGCTCAATCAAAGCACCAAAATTATGTTATATAAGTGTGTATTTTCGTTTTTCTATAAAAACCCATCAAGGTTAAAAAACCTTTGGAAAACAACATCGAAATGGATATTGTGAATTGAAAAATAATCAGCAAGCGATAAGATTTGATTGGTAACGATTTGATCAACTAAACTCACATGGACACGATAGATCCGAATTTCTCTCAAATAACGCGATATAAATCAGTATCTCCGAAACTAATCTCAAGCACACAACGTGAATCTAAGAATTCATGTAATTCTGGGCTGATTCCCCAACCATATTTTAATTGAGGATCGACAATAAGATAGTTAAGATCGTCTAACAGTGATTGATGTAATGTATAATTATTTTGACGTTCTGCGTTTTCAATTAGTGTTTGTGTATCATGAAATACATGCTTCTTAGAGAGAAAATCTATTGCCGGGTTGCCAACAATCACAGCACCTTCTTCCACATACAAATCCAAGTATTCTGCTACTTGTTGTGGCTCATAATCTCCTTCTGAAGTGAATATAGTTCCCACATTATTTAGAGTAGCATAAAGTCCGATTAAAACTATGAAGACGACTAATATTGACAATAAAATGCGTGGATTCACAAATAGATCAAGAATTTTTTCAATCATCGTTTTATCTTGCAGTTTGAATTGCATAGCAATATCGATAATAAAAATAGATGCGGCAATACTAAGAGGCAAGAATAAAGGTGAAAGATATCTGAGGGGTATCTTGTTTGCAAATAGTAAAACTATTGTTGGCGCAGAAATCCAAGGAAAAAGAAGAATTGACTCTTTTCTTTGCTTTAAAAAGATCGAATATGCTAATCCTATGAAGCCAAAACCAAAGATTAATGGATTTGATCTAATTGAAAGGGCAAAATAGTAAATACCTTGCGCTTCACCGCGTTGAGGTCTTAATAAATACATTCCAATCATTGTTTGGATAACATCTGGATCAGATAAACGTGCAAATATGAGATATGGACTAATAGTCAGAATGCAAGCACCTAATAAAATAGTAAAACTACGTAATGACTGTTTTAGTTCACTTTTTTCCATTATCGCATTTAAGAGTACACTTATAAGTAAAATAAGAATAGCAAATCCTCCAGTTGCCTTTGTAAGAATTGCTAAACCAGCACAAATGCCTGCAAGGATCGTATACGTTTGTTTATTCCTTCTGAAACTGGTATAGCAGAAAAAGATTGAAAGAGCGATGAAAAAAGATTGTGTAGTATCCAATAGAGCAAGTCTATCAATAGAAAGGGCATATGCATCAATTGCGTATAAACCTGCAGCAAGTATTCCAACCTTTTCCGTATTTAGTATGTCTTTACCGAATCTATATGCCAGATAGCATGTCAATGTACCGAAAATTGCCGAAACGGCACGTGCTTGGACGATTCCACTGCCAAAAAGCCTAAATGAAAATGCTGTAATTATGAAAAACAGTGGTAAATTCCAATAAGTTGGTCCTGCGAAACTGTGACTCCACCACATGAATCTTCCATTCGCAGTATTTTCAGAAATGTCACAATAGTTACCCTCATCATAACTGAATCTAGGTACACCTTCTAAATTCCAGAATCTTAAAAGGAGCGCAATTCCAAGAATTAGTACTACAATTATTTTTTCAAGTGTTAGTGTTCCTGCATGTTTTTTGAGGATGTGAACTAGACTTTCCATTATACACATCTTACTCCTTTATTATTAGCCAATTTGGATATTTCAGCAATATACTACAGCTAATAGTTCCAATAAAGAATAACATTGCAAAAAAACACATTGGAAGCATTAATAGACTGAAAATTAGTGGCAAGTCACTCGGCAAAACTTGAATATACGATTTAGCATAATCTAATGTTATATAGATCAGATCACCAATAATGCTTCCTAAAAATCCCAGAAATGCCAGGATAAAATAATCTTTGAAAGAAATATTGTTCTGAATGTCGTATACTCGGGCATATCCACTTATGAACCCAAATACTAATCCACATAAGAGATATATGAAAAAGGCACTTGAATAAATCTGTATTATGTAAGTAACAAATGACTCCCATTGAATATTGCCCCAGAGAGTAATAATAATTCGCCCTATGATTCTTATTATTATAATCAATAAGACTACTGATGAAACATGCCTTAACGTTTCCCTAAGAGAATTAATTGCCATTTCATTTCATCTAAAGAGATTTTCAATTTAAAAGAATTTCATCACATTTTCAGTAATGTTGTCACTTTGCAGGCAGACAACGAAACATAAAAATATTTTCATGCTATTATTTCATTCCTCACCTGGAGGCAATTATAGGTGTTTCGGAGTAAACTAGAGAACTTCAAACAAGAACACATCTATCTTCTTGCGATAATAATATTAGCAGCGTTTATTCGTCTATGGAATTTGGAAAAAGTTCCGATCTTCTATGATGAAGGCCTATGGTGCTACTGGGGATTAAAGATCTTTCAAAGTGACTATTCGTTTTACAGCGTTTTCTACACCACCGTAGAATGGTCAAGAAAGCCCTTCCTGTCAGCATTTCTGTATAGCCTTTCCTATCATGTTTTCGGCATAAATCTATTTGCCGCCCGGTTTATTTCAGCTATTTCAGGCATTTTTTCAGTGTTTATTCTGTGGAAACTAACAAAGGAATTGTATAATGAATGGATAACAGCCCTTGTTGCTTCAGTTTTCTTGAGTATTTCTGTATTTCATGTCTGGTATAGTCGACTTGCAATGCAAGAAGCTTTATTGACTTTCTTGATTATGATATCGATTCTTGCCTACTTTATGGGAGTGAAACAAGATAATGATTTTTTTCTTCTGCTCGGAGGGGTACTTCTTGGTCTGGCAATAAATACTAAGCAAAACGGTGCCATAGTCTTCATAATTATAGTTCTATTTCTGGCAATAAATCGTAAATATCGACATGTGTTTAAAAAGAAATCATTCTGGATTTCATTGGTTATTGCCATAGTTATCCATTCACCATACATCTATTGGGCGTTTACACATAATTTTGATATTTATAGATCACCAGGTCGAGTTGATATAGATCTTATCCAATTATTTTCTATTGAGCAAATCTATCTGCGAATTCTTTATCTCGCCTCGTGGACTCAGGATTTTCTAGGATGGCCAATGCTCATCCTAACTTTACTAATTATTCCCATATGGATTTGGAAGAGGAAGGAAGAAGATTATTTGATTATAATTTGGATAGCAGTAGTCCTCTTATCTTTCTGGCCAGCAGTCAATTTTTATCCGCGGTATCTCGTCCCAGCAGTTCCCAGCATCTATATCGCAAGTAGTAGAGTAGTAGTCGCTTTATTTGAGGAAGTCAAAAGCTTTCATGTTACAAGAACACAACAAAAGCTTTTACAAAGTCTAGTGTTAATTTTTATCGTTATATCTATAATTGATACGTCAACATATCTTTTTGGTGCTGTGTCACATCCATCAGAAGAAAAAAGATTGCCAAACGCCATAACATACCAGTTTTTTGAATCTAGTTTTGCTGGGAGTGGATTAAAAGAAGCAGCACAGTTTTTAAAGGAGAATAATTACTCACAAGACACAAAGATTTTTGCTCTTCCGTATTCAAAGTGGTCTATCGCGTTTTTAACAGAAGATTATTATCCCGCCATCTACGATATGGAGACAATATATAGCTATTTTGAGAATAACGCAACAGTTGAATCAATAATCGATGATAATGTCTGCGTTTTTCTAATTAGGAACTATGAAGAGGAGTACTATATTCATGAATACCAACTGATTGGTCAAATTCCGAATACTCACTTAGAAAAAATAATTTATGTAGATGACAGCCCAGAAGTGCATATTTTTGTTAAGAACAAATAATATCTTCAATGACTCCTCTCTATTTTTATATAGAGGAATTATAGCTGTAACATTAACTATTATTGGCTAACCATTTCTGTCATTATAAGAGAAAAATAAAAAAAAGACCTCATATTCTTAGAAATGCAATATTGAGGAAATTATTAAATCAAGATGAATTTTCTGAAATTTCGTGGAACTTACAATAGAGGTATTTAGGTGTTTCGGAGTAAATTAAGGGGAATTAATCAAGAACACATCTATCTGCTTGCTATTGTAATACTCGCTGCATTTATTCGTCTTTGGAGATTAAATACAAGTCTTCCGATTTTCTATGATGAAGGGGTCCTGAGTTATTGGGGACTAAAAGTATATCAAAGTGGATATTCTCTTAGTGATCCCTCATGGATTTATGTGTCGGTAGTATGGGATAGAAAACCATCGTTTTCTGCTTTTCTTTATAGCCTTTCGTTTCATGCTTTTGGTGTTAATTTATTTGCGGCACGATTCGTTTCAGCAGTATCCGGTATACTTTCAGTGATCATTATTTGGAAACTGGCAAAGGAATTATATGATAGCATAATAATAGGCCTTATGTCCTCTTTGTTTTTGAGTATTTCAGTATTCCATGTTTGGTACAGCCGTTTAGCGATGCAAGAAGCCTTGTTGACACTTCTTATAATAGCAGTGATTCTTGCATACTATATGGCTATAAAATATGAAAACGATCTTTTTTTTCTACTAGGAGGCCTATCCTTTGGTTTAGCGATAAACACAAAGCAAAACGGTGCTATAGCCTTCATCATTGTGATCTTTTTTCTCCTAATAAAGAGTGAATATCGCTATGTGTTTAAGAAGAAAGCTTTCTGGTTGTCATTGGTCGTTGCTGCCATTATCCATTCTCCATTCCTATATTGGGCATTTACGCATAATTTTGATATTTATAGGTCACCTGGCCGAGTTGATATAGATCTTACTAGATTATTTTCTGCCTGGGAAATCTACTTACGAATTATTTACCTCGCCTCGTGGACTCAGGATTTCCTAGGATGGCCGATGCTCGTCTTTACATTACTTTTTATCCCTATACTATTGTTTAGAAGGAAAAAAGATGATATTCTGCTCATAATTTGGATCGCAGTAACCCTCGTGTCTTTCTGGCCCGCAGTCAGATTCTATCCACGATATCTCTTTCCAGCAGTTCCTTGTATTTATATCGCTACCAGTAGAGTTGTTACTACTTTGTTTGAAGAAGTGAAGAATTTTCGGATTAAGCGACAAAAAGAAATAATGCAAATTTTAATAATGATTTTTGTTTTGATAATCATTGTTGATACATCGGTTTTTCTTTTTGGAACGTTAACACAACCATCTAAAGAAGAAAGATTACCTATCCATGTAAAACGTCAATTTATTGAATCTAGTTCATCTGGATATGGAATTGACGAAGCGATACAATTTTTACGTGAAAACAACTACACAGAAGACACAGTTGTTGTTGCTCTTCCATATTTTAAGTGGTCTATCGCATTTTTAACGGACGATTATTATCCAGTAGTCTACGATATTGATCTAATAGATGGATACTTTGAAAATAATGAAACAAGCAAATTGATTGTTGAAAATAATGTCTGTGTATTTATTATAAAGAATTATGTCGAGGAATATAATAAATACGAATATAATCGAATCAGCGAAATTCCGAATACCCATCTAGAAAAGATAATTTACATAGATGGCAGTCCAGAAGTCCACATTTTTGTAAAAAGTAAATAGTGTTCTGAAATTCTACAATAAACAGAGAATTCAATTCCTAGAAATCTCAGAGGTGTATCACATCCAGATCGGATGCAACAATAATTTTTCCATCGAAAAAA
>JBHLOP010000086.1:0-7528 GCA_048940375.1 Promethearchaeota archaeon
CAAAAGGCAAAAAAACTGAATTACGACCTGAGATGGGATTCTATTGCCCTAAAGGCCCTGAAGGCGCACATACTATTGCAAATACTAGCGATTACCAAATGAACATTCTATTCATTCATTCAACTGAAAAAGGCGGAAAAATGCCCACACTTACGTGGAGCGAGGACTGAGCATAAAATCAAGTTTGGTGAAGCATTTGGATATTCAAGAAGTGATTAACAGAAGACGTTCAATTCGCTCGTTTACAGAAGATGATGTCTCCGAAGAGACGGTACGTCAAATTATTGAGACAGGGATACTTGCGCCTTCTGCAGGCAATTGTCAACCTTGGGAGTTCATCATTGTTCGTGATAAGGCTAAAAAACAAAAACTTGTTGAGGCTGCATTAGGACAAATGTTTGTGTCTCAAGCACCAGTTGTGATAGTCGTTTGTGCTAACATAAAACGATCAACAAACAGGTATGGTCCGCGAGGACAAGAGTTGTATTGTATTCAAGATACAGCGGCTGCTATTGAGAATATGCTCTTAATGGCAGTGTCAAAAGGACTTGGAACCTGCTGGGTTGGTGCATTTAATGAAGTTTTGGCGAAAGAAGCCCTTGAACTTCCTGTTGGTATTCGACCTGTGGCTATTATTCCAATAGGTAACCCTGCTGAAAGTCCAAGAATGCCAAGGCGAAGAAGTTACGAAGATGTAGTTCATTATGAGAAATGGTAACTTTGTTTAATTTAATCGGTATGTTAAATAGTCTATATTTTTCTTAAAACTTTCATCTGCATGGTTTTTAAGATAGTGCAAGTAATATACCCTCTGGTGATTGTATTGAGTTGTGAAGAAGTAATTAAATCTAGGCGCACAATTCGCAAATTTACAGAAGAAGATGTTTCTGATGAGACTGTACGACAAATCATTGAGGCGGGGATGCTTGCACCTTCAGCGGGAAATATGCAATCATGGGAGTTCATAATCGTACGTGATAAAACAACAAAATATAGCCTTTCTCATGAAGCTTTGGGTCAAACACATGTATTAGAATCTCCAGTAGTAATAGTCGTCGCAGCTAACACAAAAATTGCAGAAAAAAGGTATGGCTCTCGAGGACGCGATGTATACTGTTTTGTGAGTACTGGGGCAGCTATTCAGAATATGCTATTGATGGCAGTTCAACTGGACTTGGGAGCAGCTTGGGTTGGCTCGTTTAAAGAACGTCCAGTGCAGGAAATCCTTAAGCTTCCCGTAGAGATACGTCCTGTTGGGCTTATAACACTTGGACATCCTGCTGAAACACCAGATATGCCAAAACGTCGGGCTTATAAAGAAATGGTCCATAATGAAAAATGGTAATCAAAATCCCTACTATGCTGGCTTTCTGAACATCAATAACAATCAAGTCTTCTTTAAAAAATTAGTTGAAATGTCTCATATTATAAACTTGACAATATCAAAGTCGCCAATTTGATATTGAAACGAATTCGTTGATTTTGTAATTATTTTAATAAACCTATTTTTTAAAGAGAGCCTACAAGAAATTCCTTTGAAAGCCATATCTTTCCAACGTATATGAAAAGAATAAGGATGGAAACGTACAAATTTGTTAAAAGGATCTGTTTCAAAAATCTTGCCAATAGCAATTCCATTGACCTTTACAATATCCCCTTGGGAAATGTTGTTAGCGTCTTCGGTAAAGATGCCACCGTGTCCAAAATGTGGTATTCCTGCATCAATTATTCCGCTAAATGAAGACTTTTCTCCCATTTTTTCAATACTGACCTTTAATCCAATAAGATTTTTCTTACTGAAGGCTTCTTCGTTAACTTCAAGGAATAAGGCGTTTGGAGTATATTTAACCAACTTTGCTTCAAGAGGGGTTTCACTAATTTTTCTATATTCTTTAGCTGGAGAAAAACAGAGATTCAATCGTAATGCCCCTCTCGCCCTCACAGTATCATCTTTTGGTCTTAGTTCACAATGTAGATGTGGATCTGTCCAACGAGCAAAGAAAAAACTTCGTATATATTCTCCTATTTTGTCTCCAATATCAATATGCTTGCCTTGAGAGAGGGAGTGAGCAGGTTTAACATGAAGAATTTTTGTATACACACTTGGATCATCATCATTTTGCACCAGAATAAGATATTCTAACTTGGATACGTTAGGAAGTGTTGAGTGCCCTCGAAAGGATCGTATTTCCTTAACTGTACCCCTTACAGGACTTAACGCTTCGCTGTATGTTAAATCGCCTGGAAAGATATCGATCCCAGTCATATTCTTATGAGAATAAAAGGGTGAATTGAAGAAAGAAATGAATCCATCCTCTGGTGCATGAATTAGATTTCCTCGAAATTTTGCTACAGGAGTAAATTTCGACGATTTCACCGGGACACCTCATAACTTTAGCCTGAGGTTGCTTACGCTCCATTTTTTCGTAAAGATTTACCACAAAATATAATTTAAATCAAAAATTTAATAATGAACGGGGTTATAATAACTCTTGCTTTTGGAGCAAATTTTAATAGTGAGCATTGTCTCTTACTTTCCTTGTCATCATTTTGACTCAAACGAGAAAAAGGCTGACAAAAATGAGTGAAATACGGTTATTTATAATTACAGATGAAGGAGAATATAATGAGCTTCCTTTTCAGAATAAAGATCAACTTGACAGTGAAGAGGTCTATCTGATCGTTGACGAGTCTGGGAAAGACATCTGGATCTATAAAGGTGCAAATGCACGTATAAGAAAGAAATTCCTAGGAGCGCGTGCAGCTACAGAATTACGACAAGATATTGGTTTTCGCTTCAAAGTTCACAGTATCGATGAAGGGGAGGACGATCCTGATTTTAAAGCCTTAATTAGTGGTGCTGAACCTTCTACTACGCCTAAGCCAATTAAAAAAACTGAAAAGGCAACTCCTCGCGCCAAACGCAAATCTAAGACCCCTTCTAAGAGGGTAACAACAGAAGAAACTACTCCTTATATGCAACTTACTGATATCGTACCTACTCCAACACTAAAAACTCAGGAAAGTCCAACAGAAATGGAAAAACCTTCAGAAACTCTCGTAGAGACAAAAAAAGAAATGCCCACAACTGAAATAGTGGATAAAACGAAATCTGCTCCAACTGTTACTCCCTCAACAACTGCTTTGCAGCAAGATGTTGATTCTGTTATGAAAAAGCTTGACGGGATTGAGCCCCTTGATGGATATCTGCGTGAACTAGTAATTATTGGATATGACTGTTATGCGGTTTCAGAAAAGAGTGTAAGATTTCTGGGAGAGGAACGTGTTGAGAAGCAATTAGAACGAATAACATCTACATCCATTCCTGAAGGTATCTTTTTTGCAGAAGAATATACTCCCCGAATCATTGTTGAAGATGGTAAAGTTATTGCAATCGAATTTTGGAAGGAATCTGAACTAGTTAGTGAGCAACTGCGGACGCAGATGACGAGAAGCTTGGATGAATTGACTAGATTCTTCAAGATGATCGAATCAGGTGAAAAAGAAGGAATCTAATGTTTTATAGCAAATTTAGGGCAAGAAGTCCCTTTCAATATATTGAGAATTAGTCTATCTTTTTATTTAAGTGGCTAAAATCCTTATAAGGTAAGATTACCTAGGATTAATTGCCTAATATTTTGATAACTAATTATATGAAGATTATATCAATGGAGGCGATGGAAATTTTAGACATGCTGATCGGAGAAGCTTTGTTAGGAAATGAACCAGAAATTGCACATGTGGATTTACTTATTGGAAGTAAAGAAGGTCCTGTCGGACAGGCATTTGCACAAGGTCTAACTACACTTTCAGCAGGACATACTCCTTTACTTGCAGTTATTCGTCCTAATTTGCCCCCAAAACCTCAGACTTTGATCGTACCGAAAGTTACAGTAAAAAACATGGAACAGGCTGCCAAAATATTTGGTCCGGCACAGTACGCAGTAGCAAAAGCAGTCGCTGATGCTGTAGAAGAAGGAATTTTTCCAGATGATGTCGATTTTGACAAAATTGTGATAATAGCTTCTGTTTTTATTCATCCTGAAGCGAAAGATTATCGGAGAATTTACAATTATAATTATGGGGCAACGAAATTAGCATTAAAGCGAGCATTGCTTAATTACCCTCCTTTAGAAAAAGTCCTTTATGATAAGGATCGGGCCAGACATCCAATTATGGGCTTTAATGTACCTCGATTATGGCGTCCTCCTTACTTACAGATCGCTCTAGATATTACTAGCATTAACAGAATAAAGGAAATGATAAGAAACGAAATCCCAAAAAGCGATCGACTTATTATTGAAGCAGGGACGCCTCTCATTAAGAAATATGGTGTTCGAGTGCTTCGAGAACTGCGAGAAGTAGCTCCAGATCTATTCATTATTGCTGATCTTAAAACCCTGGATGTTGGTAAAGTAGAAGTGGACTTGGCCTATGAAGAAACAGCAGATGCAGTTGTGTGTTCTGGACTTGCAACAGTTGACACCTTAAACAAGTTTATTTACGAAGCAAAACGTCTAGGTATCTATGCTGTAGTTGATTTAATGAATGTAACGAACGTCATCGAAAAATTACAATCTTTGAGTGATCTCCCCGATGTTTTAATTTTCCATAGAGGAATTGATACAGAAACCTCTGGCGAAAAATCACGTTGGGAACTCATAAAGGAAGTTAAAAAAGAGTTTAGTAATAAGAAATTCCTTGTCTCTGTTGCAGGTGGGATTCGTCCTGAAAATACAAAAGATGCCTTAGAGAAAGGTGCGGATATTGTTATTGTTGGACGATACATTACGCAAGCACGAGATGTTGAAAAGTCCGTTAGGGACTTCCTTAAGACTATTGGCGCAGAAGAACCTGCTATAGATCATTATCGTGTTCACTCAGAAGATGGATGAACATAAAATCTATTTGCCGAGGCGTATATAATCCATATTAAATGATCGTCCAAATAACCCCTCACTTTTTTTGTGGTATAAAAACTAACAAGATCAACGGTTAGCACAGAAATGTCACATAAGGTTAATTGGAATATCTAAGAACATTTAGTTTCTCCAATTCAAGAGATCCACTGATTTCATTTTTCTATTGATTTTCGTATTAATTCCTCTTCCTAATTTCAGATGCAAATCTAAACCCTTTTAAATAAAAATTTAAATCTTTGTAAATATAATGTCGTATAAATTAGTTTGTTAATCAATAAACTCCTTGCAACTCTGTTCAATGAACTCATACACATTTTTGTGCCTTTGATATTATCTTTGGGGTGTTTTAGATTGAAGAATCAAGAAATTCACGTTGACGAATTATCCGCTTGGTACTCACAAATAATGCAAAAAGAGCTTGAAAACTTTCGGAAAGATGTGCGAAAACTCTTTGATAAAATTGAACAGACTCTTGAGTTCATGGAATCTACATCCCAAAAACTTGAGTCAGGTCCTCCAGAGGCGGCAAGCGATAAAATCCATGAAACAGCGATAAAGTGCGCTAATAGATTATCTTCCTCTATTAAAGACTCTATTAATGATATAAATCTTCCCAACTTGGATGAAGTTGTATTTTCCGATTTGAAGGGCATAAATGACGAGTTAACTAATTTAACGAGAACTATTACTGATGCTGGAAGACGTTACGTACCTCCTATTTCTAAGGCTAAACTATTAAAGCGAGAAATTACCGAACTTTCATATTTTCTCAAAGACATCGCCAAATCTCAGAAAAAGCTAGATCAAATCGTCAAAGATTTTGATTATATTAAAATTATTGAACAAAACTTCCAAAAGATTACAGAATTAAATAAACTAAAAGAAAGACTTTCTGAACTTAATATAATGCAGTCACAATGCGAAGGCATGATTGAAGAAGTCGAAAGTGAAAAAGATGAAATCATAAAACAGAAGGTATCTATCGAGAAAGAACCTGTTTTTTCTGAGTTGCATGAAATTGATAGAAAATTAAAGAAAAAGCAGATGAAATTAACTCAAGCACTACGTATTATCTTAGATAAACCTTTTAAAAAATTCAATAAAAGTGTGGACGATGGTTTAACTAATATTTCCGAGGACAAAAAAATTGCACTGGAAGGATATATGAATGATCCATTTGAAACGTTCACGTCGGAAGAATTAGGTTATCCTATTTTAAAGGCACTTCTCAAAGAAATTCAAGAACGTTTAGAAATGAATCGTCTTGAAGTGAAGAAAAAACTCATCCCGAAAATTAAAACAAAGGTAGAACACGTCTTGAATGATTCAATTCTTTCACTACAGAAAGACCTTAAAACGCTACTTACTGAAAAGAAAACATTAATCAGCAATTCACAGGAATTATTTACGATTCAAGACCAATTAAATAAAAAATTACACGAACAAGAAAAAAGAGAATCTGACGTACAACTTGAATTTTCAAAAGTTATTGCAGAAAAAAACTGGTGTGAAGATCGAATTAATACAATAAAGAAAACTTTAGAGAAGAATTTTCGTAAAGAACTCGAAGAAGATATCACAATTTCAATTGAAAATACCTAAGGTTTGAAAGACAAAAGAAATATAGCCCAATTTAGTAGGAAAGCGCCTATTTTCTACTTAATTCTAAATTTAGAGCTTTGTAATATTGATTTTTCATCGTAGAAAATAAATAGGAGCGCACCATTTTTTCCTTAGGTGACTCTAATGAAGCTAAATTATATTATAAATCCTTTTCAAAATCTCATTTATCACCTAGAACGGGCATCTGAATCCTTTAAAGAATTATTCAGTGAAAAATATAAAGCAAAGGCAGAAAATCTAACTCCAGCAAGCACATTCACCGAATTCGCGCGCGTATTGAATCAAACCATTATCTCACAAAGTCTAAAACAGCGACTTTCGGATTTGGTTATGCCTGATGAAATTCCAACAACAGTAAATCAGATCTTCTCTGGATTTGCGGCTAGATTAACAGAAGTTCTTCTAGGTGACGTAGATCGATATTTAAACGTATGGCGAGAAGAACTTCAACCAAAACTTGAATCTTTTCAAAAAGAATTGAAAAGCATTAAAAAAGATGTAAAAGAGAGTTTTAAACGTATTGAAACTTTAACCCTCATACCCTTTAAATTTGACCACCTTGAAATCTTCTTAGTAGACGCACTCTCTGAAGAATACGGTTCTTTGAGTGAAATACTAGGATTAAGGTCACTAGCGTTAGGTATAATGAATACAACCGACGCATTAAAAGAAATTGCTTTTAGTCTCGCTAAACTAAATCTAGGCGATATAATAAGTAAAAATCTACCGGAAGAGTTGAATGACGAAGAACAGAATGTTAACAACGCCATCGCAAAACTTATTGTAAATGAAATTAAAACCTTCTTGACTATGCCGCTAGAAGTAAAAAACAAAGTTGATGAATATATTACGCTACTTTGGGCTGATTGGAAAACTTATGTACAAAATCCTGAAGAATATCGTGACATAGGTCACTTCTTCAAAGTAGTACTTTTACCCCGAATATTGGGTGAAGTACATGAGATAGTAGTAGAGGAGGAGCC
>JBHLOP010000002.1:0-32294 GCA_048940375.1 Promethearchaeota archaeon
TTAGGTACATCAAAATATTGTCCACACGATGGACACACTGAGTAATCATATTGCACGAAAGTCTTGCAGTTTGGGCACTGCTTCACACGTTTTTCTTCTGAAGTCTTATTTTCCATGTTTTTCTCCTCTACCGATGCAAAAATTTTCATTTAGTGTAACAAAATCAGATATTTAAGTGTATAGTGAGTCAATTCAACTAAATTTTTTCTCTTCACTTTTCATTCTGAATAGTTAGAAATAGCGATCTCTCTAATTATTTCGGCTAATTTTGGGCCAATTCCTTTAATTTCTTTCAAATGCTCTTCATCAGAGGTAAATATTCTCTCAATCGTTCCCAGTTCCAGTAAAAGCCGTTTTGCTAACACTGTATCAACACCTGGAATACCAGCAATTACATTTTCTTGAATAGTTGTTATTTCTGGAGTTTTTCTTTCGGTATATGCCCTAATCTCACTTATACCTTTCTTCTTTTCTTCCTTTGAAATCAGTGAAAGAAGTTGAGCAGTTTCCTCTTCGTTTTTAGTCCATTGTATTGGTACACCCAACGAAATAGAGATCGCCATCAATGCTCCACGAATAGCCTCAGGATGTAGTGCACGCTTACCGTATAGATCTTCGCCCTCTATAAGAAGTAAAGGCTTTTGATATTTTGTCTTTAGTTCAATTATCTGGTCTAGAAGTCGACCATCAATTAGTGATTGAAGAAAGTCCGTTACTACTTTTCTTTCAACTCCAACACGCGACGAGAGAACATAATCTGCAATCCGTAGTTGCTTGAATTGAATTTGAAATCCCATTTTAGAAAGGTTACGAAGTACTTGGGACGCTCTTTCGCGATTATCGACAATGATTTCAATTGATTTTTTAATTTCTTCGTCCCTTTTCTTATCCTCAGGAAAGAACGAATCTAGGGTTTTTATCTTTTGTTTTTCTTTTTCATCTTTTAGTGATTTTGAAACACCTTTTAACTCATAAAGAAGTCTTTTCATTTCTCGCTCCTTGCTTTGAGCAACCCAATAATATGCTTCATCTCGTGTACCCTTAGCCATTAAAACGATGAGTTTTCCAGCGCTTTTTCTTGCTGTTCTGCCTCTTCGCTGTATAGTTCTAATTTCACTAGCTACAGTGTCGTACATTATAACTAAGTCACATTCTGCAATGTCAAGTCCCTCTTCTGCAACGCTGGTCGCGACAAGTACATTACATTCTCCGTGTTTGAATTTCTGTAAAATTTCAACCTGCTCTTTTTGTGATAAACCTTTCTCTCCTTTTCGTTTACTTTGTCCGACAAATCTTACTGCGTTTACTCCTTCAATTTCATCAAGTACTGAAGCTAATAGTTTTGCAGTTACTCGAAATTGAGCAAAAACAAGGATTCGGGAATTTGGAGACGCTTCAAGTTGCTCCTTAACTATCTTTTTTATTTCTTCAGTTTTGGGGTGGTCTTTTCCTTCTGACAATAATTCTTTGATAAGAAAAATGGCTTTTCTAGTCCTTTTATCAGCCAAAAACTCCTTCAGTACCCTTGATCCACCCTTTCTACGTATTTGCTTCTCCAGTTGTTCAATATATTTGTTTAAAGCCTTTAAACCTTGAGTTTCTAACAATTCGATGGTGTAGGAGATTCTAATTGCGTTTGCCACCAAAGCAATAGCGCCTAAAAACTGAGGGTCTACAATATCTTCATCATCATGTATTTGGCTCTGTATTTCGGCTTGTAGACGGATCAAATCTGTTCGAGAAACTCTTCGTAAGTCATAGGTGTCTATAAACTCCATTTCTTTAAGCATTTTCAGATGTTCTTTAAGCATGCTTTCTAGAGTGGTTTTAATTTCTCCAAAACCTTTTGGAAGTGGTATTTTTTTCCACTTGATGCTTAGTGGATGAATATATGGCGAGACATCTGGGCTCTTATCAGTCCTTATTTCAACATTCTCTATGTCCAATACATTACAAATTTCTTCTATTTTTTCTTTATCTGATCCTGGACTTGCTGTGATTCCTAAAATAAGCGGATTTTTTGCTTGTTCTCTATATTTTTCTGCAATGAACGTATAGGCATATTTTTTTACAGCTCTATGACATTCGTCAAATATAAGTAATGATACATCTCTCAAAGTGTATTTCCCTGAAATTAAATCGTTCTCGAGGACTTGTGGTGTCATAAAAGCAACGTGGCTTTTTTCCCATTGCTCTTTTCGTAATTCTGGCTTAATTGTTCCCGTAAGAATTGTAAGTTCTTCGGAAGTTAATGTCAAGAACTTTTGAAAACTTTCGTAGTGTTGGTTGACTAGAGGACGAGTAGGGGCGAGAAAAACGACACGAGATCCAGGAAATTTTTCTAAACGATGTGCAGCAAGCATAACAGCAATAATTGTCTTACCAAGACCCGTCGGTAGTATTACTAGAGTGTTTCCTTTAGCACAACAGCCAAAAATAGTCTCCTGATAAAGCCTGCGTTCTATTAAGTTAGATTTAATATATGGATGTTCTAGTGTATTCTTTTGATGTTTGCTCATAGCAACAACCTTATCACATCGCGATAAACAAGGACCTCAATACTTGTATCTCTATTTGTCAAGATATAACTTTCATTTTAAAAAGAGTTTAGATTTTAAATAAAAAACCCTATTGCGGTTTGACTAAAACTCTTTTTTTTAATATCGCCTTTTTCTGGATCTTAGCAACCAAATTATAATTAAAAATACCAAAGATGCAAGGGCATAAAGTAGTAACGGGATTAAGTTAAATTCGCCTTGCAAAATTTTTGCCTCATGTAAGTTCTATTAATTCTATTACGTGAAAGGAATATTTCACGTTACTGATATCATTTTATCCTTTTTTTGATTATTAAACATAGACAATTTCTTGTCTTGGGGACTCTTTAGTGCAAATAAATTCATTAAAATAAATAAAAACTATTATTTGTCCATGCTATTCTCTTTTACAAGTTTATCTTCTTCTTCTTCTATGTACTCATCGACTTCTTCAAGTTTTGTGATATTAATCCCTTCTCCTAACAGAAGAGGTAAACCTAATGCCAGCATGTATATGGACTTTAAGACTCGGTCAGTTAAAGGTACATGAAGGGCTGTGCGTGGGGAAAGTCCCGCAATAGTTAAAATGGCTACAAAGACTGCCTCATAGGTCCCAAGATTCCCAGGAAGGAGCGGTACTGTGAACGTTAAGAATCCAATAGAACCGGCTAGTATCGTAGTTGGAAAAGACACATTCAGTTTTAAACCTATTATAAGAAGATAAAGCGCCGAGCTTTCGATGGACCAGATCACAAATGAAAGAAATGCCATCATAATCAATTTAATAGGTCGTTTTGAGGCTATTTTAAAACCTTTTTTAAATGAGGTATGCAGAAATAACAAGTTTTCATAAAGTTCATTGTGAATCGGCTTTACAATACGCGCAACTTTTTTACCAAAAAAGAGTAGTACAAAAACTAATGCAATAAGCCCGATGATGGCTACTAATCCCAAGACAAGAATAAGATATGTATTATCTGGAACTTGTCTTCGATGTAATGTTACAATGAGGCTAATGCATGTAATTATCAATATGGCAATGAGATCAAAAATATGCTCAATTGCGATTGACGCGCTATTAGCACCATACGAGATCCCCTCATTTTTCTTTGCTGAGTAAAGTCGTACCATCTCGCCAATTCTTAATGGCGTAATCCAGTTAACGAACCACGCGGCATGCATTGTTCGCCATGCAAATTTTATAGAAGTATCGAATCCAGTTGCGGAGAGCAATTGTTGCCAGCGGATTGATCGAAGGAAATAACTAACAAAAATGATCCCTAGGTAAACGATCGCAATTGTTACAGGAAAGTCTTTCAGGGCTTGATAATACTCTCTTGGGTTCACGTAATAAATAAGTAACGCTAAAACTATAACTGCAAACACTGAAAAAATAACTATCCGCTTTGTAAACTTCGACATAGTTCTCCACCGGTCCGATCGTAACTGCAGGTTTTTAGTGTGCATCTGTTGTAAGCTTCAAAATTAATTAATGGGCATCAGAGAATAGGATCGTTTATTAATTTTTTTCTATGAATCTGAGTTGCATTCAGGATGATTCTTCTTAGTATATCTATTTTTTCAAAATGGAAGAAAATTTAAGGCACCTTTACGTTTTATCAAATAAGTGTCTATAAGAATCTAATTTATGCGTAGAATAGGAGAACTGTTCTTATGGGATTGACTACATGCATTAGTACCGCTAAAGAGGAACTCAATGCAGCGACTACAAAATTGGAATCTGGCAATCATGCAGAAGGAGCACTATATCTTACTAATCTATTTAATACTCTTGAAAACTGCCTTAAAAAAGCAAAGTTGCTTGGTGATGATGATGAAAAAGAAGAACTTCTTATACGTGTAGATATCTTGGAGCATTTATTTAGCGGACTTACATTGGCAGCAAAATTCGTTAATGATGAAGAGTTCAATGAATTCTTAATGAGCGAAGAATTAAAAATCTCCAAAATTAGAAATTCATTTGAGAAAAGCGAATTTGAGACCGGGCAATTGTATCTATCAAATCTTATGAAACAGATTTTTCAATTAATGCCTAAAGTAAAGAGTTCTTTGTATCTAGCTCAAGAAAAAATCGCTAAAGGGGATTTACTAGAAGCATTGGAAAATAAAAATCCACTACCACTATTTAGCGACACCTTACCTTGTCCACACTCATTCTGTAATTCTTTAATGGATGTTGATATGTTTGTTGCAAGATCAAAACATGGCCAATACTCGTTAAGAATCAAGAAAGAGTGTTATTCTTGTGACTTCAAGGAAAACACAATTATTAGAGTGCCCAAACGAATCATAGAAGATTTCTATTACAAAAAACGAAGCAGCAAGACATTAATTGATCTTTTAAGTTAATTACATCATAAAAAGGTTGCTGCTAACTCTGCTGCCAAATTTTCTCGTCTAAATGGATTTAAGAGGATGTCCTCCTGAATTTTTATTTCTATGACTGCGATTTTTTCGATATTCGATGTAGTCATTAAATCTTCTATTATTTTGTCTTTATCGGTTGAATAGGTTAGTTTATAGGTCGATTTAAGATTCTTTGTTAAATCGATTAAATCAGTGTCTACGATTAAATCAGTACTTTCCTGAGGGTGACTTTTAAGAATAAGAAGTATGCATTCTTCAAAGCGTTCTACACATTCTTTTATGAACTTCTGCATTTTCTTAATGAAAGAATTACAGGTCATCTCAATATAACCTTTGAGATCCTTTTTCTCATTGTATTTATCTAGGATTTCAGGAGACCATATATTCTGAAGCGTTTCAGTAAGAACATAGGGAAGTTGTTTTTCATTATGCAAGAAGATTTCCTTCGTTATCTCATCAGCAAGTTTGCAAAGCTCATCGACAGAGATTTCAAATATTTGTCTGGCATTTCCTCTGTATTGCGCTTCTAGAACTGGAGAATATGTAGTAATCAGAATCGGAATCGTTCCTTTGACGTGTTTTATGAATAATTCTTCTTTTGCGATATGTTTTTGCCATGTTTCTTCTCTTTCAATGTAATATACATCACCAAAAATTAGACGGTCAAAAATGGGCTGTTTTGGATATTCTGATACAAGATTATCAGTACCGACATATGTAACTGCATCAACTGTAAGTCCCTTAAAGGGTGCATCCAGTAATTCTACAGAAATACTTTCTCTGTTGTAGAGATACCCTTCCCCTTCGATTCTGTCCAATTCAACAAATTTATTTGGGGGTACATCAAGATATATTTCTCCTAGAACTACGCCTGCCTGAGGTGCAATGAACGGAAATGATAAACCAGGTGGCCAGATACGTGTAAAACCATCTAATTTTGCTCGTAAGAAATGATATTCTTCTAAAACGTGATGCCTAGAACCAGGAAAAACTAAAAAAGGCTCTGCGCTTGTAAAATCCCAAAAAGCACTTAAGAATGTCCCGTAGGTAAAAACATTCATCTGTGGTGCTTCTACCGTTATAAGGTGGGATTCACCTAATAAAAGCAAATTTTCCATTACCCTACTTAGAAGAATGTATTCGCCATCCTCAAGCAATCTAGCAAATTCGGTCATGTCCTCGATTTCTGAGAAAATGGCGTGGTCTATTGGAACAGTTCTTACAACAGTGGACTTGGTTTGATTCTTTAAAAGAAGTAGATTTGGGTCTTTCAATTTTTCCTTTGTTTTTTGCCCAATAATTGCGATTTTTGAGTTTTTTATCCAGTCAGGAAACCACTTAACTTCCAAATTGAGTGATACTTGAACCACTCTCTTCTCTGTAGTTTAAAACTGAGTTTAAACTAAGTTTTAAAACTGAGTTACGCAGATATCTGCGCAATCATGGTCGTAGTTGTCTTAATTGCCTTTAAAGCCCTTATCTTTTCAGAAATGACCCTTTTAATGGTTTCCATATCAGGGGCTTCAATTTTGGCGACAATATCGTGTGAGTTAGGCAGACACACGTTCCTACCTAAATACCCCATACGCCAAGTAAGCCTCTTTTACTTCCTCGATATTTTTCAACGTTCCAACAACACTCTCTTCAGCACCTATCTCGGTGTTAATTAAAACAAAGGCTAATGCCACTCCATATTCCTCCTAGCTTGGAATAACTCCTCCTTCTTTTTCCACAATTTAAAATAAAGATAGTTGAAGTCAGTCAAATAAAGCATTTTGCAGTTTTCACGTATTTAAAACTATAGGGAAGAAATTGTAGTCTGTTACATCTCAAATACATCTTAGGTTTTTGCTTGTTTTTCTTTAGAAGTTAGAATCGAAAGTATTTTTTTAGTTATTTTTTCAAACTCTTTAGCGGTTGGACTGTCAAGATAGTTCAGCACGAACGGTTTACCTTCCCTTACAGAGCGCGAGACGTTTGGATCAAACGGCAGTTTGCCTAAGAATGACACATCAAATTTGTTAGCTAATTCTTCTCCAATACTCTCGCCGAATAGTTCGATTCGCTCGTCGCAGTGTGGACAGTTCATGTAACTCATGTTCTCTATAATGCCCAGAATTTCGATTTCTAGCATTTTGCTGAACGACAGCGCCTTTCCCACATCTAATTCGCTGAGAGGATCTGGGGCGGTCACAATCACTATTCCATCCACCGGTACGTCTTGTAAGAATGTAAGTATTTCATCACCGGTGCCTGGGGGGCAATCAGCGATTAAAATGTCTCTTCTTCCCCAGTCAGTTGCCTGAAGGATGCTGGAAATATAACTGGTCTTAAGTGGACCACGAAGAACTATAGGATCCTCATCTTTAGCCATATAGTACATCGACATCACAGCAAGGCGAGGAAAAACAATCGCTGGATATATCACATTCTTCTCTTCATCAACACGAGGGATTACCTTAGAAAGTCCCAATGCCTTAGGAACGTTTGGTCCATGAATATCAACATCAAGTAGAGCGACATCCATCCCATAGAAAGATACAAAAGCCGCAGCAAGGTTAACTGCCACCGTTGTCTTACCAACTCCTCCCTTGTTGCTGAGTATAGCAATTTTGTGGTTAACAAATTTTAATCTGTTTTCAATTTCAGCTTTGACCTTCTTAAAAGCGGATTCTACCTGTTCTTCTTTTTCTTCTTTACTCATAAGGGTCACCAATTAGCATTAATTTTTTGAGGTATCTAAAGTGTTATAGAATATTAAAATTCGCTTTCAATATGAAACTGTCTCATGGAAACATTTTATGCTGCAAAATCAGATATAACTTAGATTTAATCGCCTATAGGAAGTGCTGTTTCTATTGGTTGACTGTTTTCCCAGAGATAATTTGCGAAGTCGTGCCACAACTTGCTAAAGTTTCGATTGTCGCTCCAAGTACTAATCATCCCAAGTCCGATTTCCTGAGAAAGTATTGCATAAGAACCTTGAAGAATCTCCCTTCCATCAACAACTATAAATAGCGTGCCGAGACGACCTTCGCGTTCGAGTAATCTAACTTCGACGTCTTCCATATCTACAAGTTCTCGCAATACATCTTTTTCGTACTTATCATCTATTCCATGAGCATAAGTAATGATCTTGACCTTTATTTTGCGGCTCTTAATCGCTTCAACAACTCTTGCAACTTTTAGATCGTAGAGTGTGTCAGTTGCGAGGATCAGTTCTTCATTCGTGGCCAATATCATCTCAACCATCTTTGCATAGACGGTTGCCGTCCCTCTTAACACCCAAATTGATTTTGATTGATGTTGCTCCGCGCTTCTCTCGAATAGAGGGATCAAAAAATCTCTCGCTGCAGCGGTGGCGCTGTTATATTTAATGCTCATTTCTCGTATGAAAAAATCAGGATTGTTCGGGCGATAGACGTTTGCCCCTTTGCTTTCTCCTCCAGTAAACACTAAACCTTGCTCTTCGAGTTCTTTTAACACGGAATACACTTTGTTCTGTGGTACCTTTGACGCCATGGATATTTCCGATGCTGATGCTGACCCGTATCCTATAATTGCAATGTAAACTTTGGATTGATATTCTGACAATCCTAAAACTTTTAGAGCGTCTACAATCTCTGGACTTATTGCCATTAATTCACTTCCTATAATTATCCTACATTATACCTTTGACGTTATACAATTTAACTCTTTTGTCCAAGGAACTGTTTTGACTATAGTGGTACAAATCAAAATGTGGAAAAAACATTTTCTGAAGCGATCAAAATGTAAAGGGATATTTATTAGTCACTTGACGCATTATAGTAAGTAAAATGATCTAGAAACCTAAGAGAGATTGATTATGGCACTGCATTTTATGAAATGCGGAACTTTTTACCACATAGTATATATAGGAGGAGTATCATAATAGTACTCGAATGGTGGTACTACTCACTAGGTGGTACTATCATATCAAATCCCAATTTGAGGGTCAACTTGAATGAACATAAATGAACTGTATTCACAAATTGATGACCTCATTACAATACAAATCTGTCCAGAATGCAATAGTACGCACATCATAAGTGATTATGAGTGTGGGACTCTAGTATGCGCCACATGTGGGCTTGTGATATCCGATAACTATGTGCTAGACGAACAACCTGAGTGGAGAGCTTTTTCTAAAGAAGAGTATAACAAAAAAAGCCGTGTTGGAGATCCTCTTTCTCCTTTAAAGATTGATTACGGCCTTGGTACAACGATAGATAAAAGAAATCAAGATGGATATGGTAATTTGCTTACACCTCGTCGTGCACATAAAATTAATCGCCTTCGTTGGTTACATGATAGAAATCATCGATCTGTAACAAGAAATCTTTCAAAAGCATTAGCGGAATTAAAACGCCTTTCATCTCAATTAGGTCTCCCAATGTCGGTTCGAAATGAGGCTGCTATCATTTACCGAAAGGCTTTACGCAGAAGATTAATTCGTGGTCGTTCGATTGATGGAATGGTAGCAGCTTCACTTTACTTAGTAAGCAGAAGTCATGAGCTACCGAGAACTTTAAGAGAAATTGCAGCCACTTCACGCCTTGATAAGAAAGAAATTGCACGTTGCTACCGCGTTTTGTGCAATGAACTTAACTTGAAATTACCACCTACTGATGCGACAAGTATGGTACCAAGACTTGCAAATGACCTAGGGCTTTCTAGTTCAGTACAATGTAGGGCAATTGCAATTCTTAAAGAGGCTGAGCGTTTAAAACTCAGTATTGGAAAGAACCCAATGAGTCTGGCAGCAGCCGCACTCTATATATCGGCAATCGAATTTGGGGAAAGAAGAACCCAACAAGAAGTTGCAGAAGCCGCACAAACAACTGAAGTCACACTGAGGAATCGCTATAAAGAAATTAAACGTGAACTTAAGCTCTAACATTTAAACTGTTATTCACCGTACTTTGGTGATATTAAAGATGGAAGAAGACCTGCATGCATTCAATATTTGTCGAAAATGCAAAAGAAAAGACTGGATACCGTTCTCACAAGAGGACATCGATGCCGCCAGAAAGAGTGGCGGCCTTTTTACAAAGGTATTAGATCATGGTGATCATATCATCACATTGAAAATTGATGCTAATGGAGCTGTACGTCGAGAACAGTTCGACGTAGAAATCCTGAATGTTCAACCAAACGTTTCTTAAAGTGAGATTTTTGCACTTTAATTCTTTTTTTTATTTCAAATTATGAATTGTTAGAATCCATTTAAAATCACAAAGATCTTGTTTTTATAATTGAGGCTCGACAACAGTTTTTAAGATTCATTTTCAAAATTGCAGCTTACACAACTCTCATAAATTCGAATCGCTAAAAAGGTTTAACCTTATGAGCTACCTCATACTGAAGCAATGAGGCTTTCTGCTTCAACTACATGACTTGGTTCCTCGTATGGGCTTTTCTGAAGCATAGATAAATCAACCTACACCCTGAGATTGAAGGTGATTAAACTTGATAAAAAACAAGCTCCAATAAATTAATGGTTTTTATCGGCACTTCTAATATGGAGATATCAGAATGATCAATTTACATTGCAAACTTCTTATTATCAAATTTGATGAAATTGAAATTCTGCAGGAAATAAAACGTCGCGTTAAAGAATATCTTGGATGCGATGTTGTTGATATAAAAACCAGTAGTTATCCAAAAGCCAGAATGAGGTTTATTCAATTAAACGCATCAGATTTCTTACCTACTCTTGTTTCTTTAAAAAATGAAAATGGCTATGATTTTGTTTTAGGTATTGTCAAAGCAGATTTGTACTTACCTCACTTGAATTTCGTCTTGGGAGTGGCACATCCTCAAGAATCAGTATGTATTATCTCATTAGCCCGTTTGCGAACTTCCGATAGGCAACAATATATCGGCCGTGCTGTAAAAGAGGCAATACATGAGTTAGGACATCTTTTTGGGTTGGAGCATTGTAATAATCCTAAATGTGTAATGCGTTTTTCTAACATGGTAAATGAGACGGATTTTAAAGAAGAAAAGTATTGTGAAAAATGTTTGAAGTTATTGCGAAAATAAGCATCAATTTGTCGCTCTATTACACGTAAAACAAGTTCTAAATTGTATTTTGGCCTCTTATACTGTTTAAGATGATTTTTACTCTTTTTTTATTAAAAAATTTGCAGCAAAAACGTTTAAAATGCAAAAAGTTTTTTTATTATAAATACAGTTTTTACTAGGAGGTTTTTTATGACACAACAACTTAAGGTCAAACTTCCTGGGACGTTATATTTCATAGATCTGCAAATGAATCCGGCAACAAACACTGGAAAGGTTATTTTAGAACGAAAAGCAGTTGAAGCGCAAAAAACTCTTTCGGATTTAAACCCACATTCAATTCAAGGTGTTTTATTAGACTTACTAGACTCCAAAGGATTAAATCCTAATCCTCGGTTAATTGCACGCTTGCTTGAAGATCTTGCAGAGCCTGAGGTAGCACAAGTAGGTGAAACAGTTGAAGAAACTAAAGTAATTGAGGAAGTTAAACCCGCTCCTACAATAACTGTCCAGGAAACAGCAGTACCTGAAACGACTTCTGTAGTTGAAATGAAAACCGAAGCCCCTGCAAAAGTTGACGCAGCAGTTAATTCTCCTCTATTGAAATTCAAAGATGTTCTTGCAGCGGCAACTTTTCAAATGTCGCAACTTGATTCACTTCTGAAAGACTCAGCAAATAGTGAAGTTGAATCTACGATGAAATCGCTTCAAAATTTGCTGACGCAAGCCAAAAGCATCATGGACGAAATAATAACTAGATAAAGCAAGTTGCTATCTAGGTGCTCGGTATAAAAACTGAGCTAAACAATTCTTTTTAGTAATCGCTCAGGCGTCGTCGACAAACTCTCATGTGCCTGCTCTTTAGAGAGGCCAGCGCCAACAGCTATTTTCCAAGCAAATTCCTGATCAATCAAATCGCCTGGTTCGTGCGCATCAGTACAAACGACGAGTTCAACACCACCATTTTCTATAGCAAGTTTAGCTACATATCCATTGCTAAGACAATGTCCTCTACGCGAGGTTAATTCAAAAATAACACCATTATTTGAGGCGACTTGGCAGACCTCTTCTGTAATTAACCCTGGATGTGTTAAGATGTCGATATCTGCATTGACAGCGGCCAAATTTGTACCTTCTTCGACAGGTTCAGCCAGCGTCTCACCATGAACTAAGATTAATTTTGCCCCGTATTCTCGTGCTTTCTTTGCCAATTTAGAAATGCTTTTAGCTGGCACCATAGTTAACTCGGCACCTGGAATCACAGTGATATCCCAGTATTTCATTAATTCTTCAGAAACTTGAACAATGCGGGGTATTACATGATCTAAAGTGGATATATCTACATGATCGGTAATAGCAATTGCCTTGTGATTCATGACTTTAGCCAGACGAACTAATTCGCTTGGTAGAAGTACACCGTCGCTGAAAATCGTGTGAGCGTGCAATTCAATTCGTTCTCCAAATTTCAAAAAGGTATCCTCCTCTATTTGCATCAACAAGGTGATACTCAAATTGTCTAGGTCCTCTCTTAATATCGCGGTTTTAACTTATGCGGCGGGAAGTCCGCTTCCGACAGGTGGGGAGTGAAAGCCGCTGGCTTTATATAATTTTTTGGTGATATTTATGTTTGGTATGGTGCTGTACTCCGCACCCGCAATTCCCCGACTGGGGTGGAGGTATATCCTCCCGTAAGCGACCAGTCAGCATAGTGACAGGGGTAAGCGTAAGGAAGCCCGTGCATGAGGTCGCTATCCAGCATAGCAAGAAATTCCCCTGAATAAGGGGCAGGATAGTGAGTGAGCAGCGTGTGCAACCTGGTAAGTTTCCGTAAGCCCATAAACGTAGGCGAAGCATCGCTTCCCGTGAGGGAACGAGACCACGATGGAAAGCTGGAAGCCCCATCCGAAAGAGTGGGGAGGATGTCACTCTATTGCCATGTCAATTATGTCAATTAGGTCAAGAAGTTTAATATTGTAATTTCTAATAACTTTGTCAAAGTTGAATTCACAACTTGGGCAAATCGTGACTAAGTACTCTGCTCCTGTTTCTTCGGCTTCTTTAAGACGTCTGTCTGTGATATTGCCGACTAATTCATAGTCAATTGCCATAAGTCCGCCACCTCCGCCACAGCAATGTGATTGATAACCAATATGACTCATTTCAACTAATTCAATGCCAGGAATTGCATTTAGTATTAAACGTGGCTCGTCGATAATTCCTGCTAATCTCCCTAAATGGCAGGGATCGTGGTAAGTAACCTTCATGTTTACCGGTTTTTTGAATTGTATTTCTCCGCTCTCGATTTTTTGAGCGATAAGTTGGATGACGTGTAGCACTTCAAAGTCCCAGTCTTCTAAAAATTTCGGATATTTGTCTCGAAACGTTCTCAAACATCCAGGACAATGTGTGATTATAGTTTTAACTCCAGCTTCTTTAAACGTCCTTTTTACATTCTCCGCATGCGTCTTAAACTTTTCCCAATGCCCTGTGGTATGCATGAGTTCCCCACAACACGGTTCATTGAAACCCAAGTAGTTCATTTCAATTCCGAGTTTTTTAAGAGTTTTTACAACGCTGGCAAGTCGTTCAGGATAGAATAATGAATCAGTGCATCCTGCATAAAAGAGAATTGGCGATTGTTTGTTGAATTCGATATCTTCTGCCCAGTCAATTTTATCTTCGCGATCAAGTTGGAATGGATTTTCTTTTTTCAAAATTGAATTAATTCCCGCGAGATGATTTTCATCGACATATCCTTTTTCGACCAAATCTGCACGTAGTGCCTCAAGGATTTCGTCATTGTCAAGCGCACAATTAGCGGCACAGGAACCACAAACACTGCAAGTGTTGACAATTTTAGCAATCTCTTCATATTCGCTCTCTGGAATAATGCCTTCAAGCATACCTCGCGCTATCAGCATTTTCCCACGACACGCATAAGATTCTAGTTTTTTTTCTTTAAAAACTGGGCACTCTTCTCTACAGAAACCGCAGCGTGTTCTGTTGCAAGTGTAAATCGCATCTTTGTATTTCTCAAGTTCCATTCTCATCCCTCTGACTTTTTCTCTATTCTAAGATCAATCTTTTCTAATTCTTTCATATCAAACTTCTTGCCTGGGTTCATTATGTTATTAGGATCGAAGATCTTCTTTATTTGCATCATAACATCAAGGCTATCTCCGTGTTCGTAGCGATTATATTCCACACGAAATTGTCCGTCTCCCCAGTAAGTGCTCATCGTTCCTTCGAGGTCGACTGCCATGTAACTCATTTCTTTGACGTAATTCCACCAGCCTAGCACGCTTTCTGGATCTTTGTCATCTACCCATACTGCAAATGAAATAGAAGGGCTTATGCAACTTGCTTTCTCATTGTAAACACACATACCTAAGATTTCAAGCCCATTTTTCTCCGCTATTTCCAAATACTTCTTGTAACCCTCCTCTACACGCCCAATAGGAAGCCCCAAATCCGCTGCACCGAATTTCTTTTCCCTTTGGCTATCTGGCCACTTCTGCCGAAAAGGGATAAAACTGCCAGTATGTTTTGAATTCCACCAACTGTCAATCATATCTTCTTCTTTAAGCGGTTCGCCACCTAATTCCTCAAGTATCTTTAATGTATAGTCTTTTGAGAAATTGACAACGGCTTCGTCACCATTAAATGAGATAAAGAGAACTGCATTTGCCCATTCTGGAATGTTAGGATCTCGATTATGCTTCAATCGAAATGAATGCGAGTAGAAATTAAGTCGTCGTCCACAATTTATATGGGCGGATTCTACACTTAGTCCTGCTTGCAATAATCTTTGAAGTGAATTTATTGCGTCAGTAATTGATCTAAATAGTAAGCCTAAGACTGCACGTGCTTTAGGTAAAGGGTATATTCGAAGTATTGCCTCACACACTAAGCCTAAGGTTCCTTCCGATCCGATGAACAGGGGCATTAAATTAAGACCAGTGCTACTCATAAGAGCCTTTCGATGACCAATTCGTAAAACTTGACCAGTTCCAGTTACAACAATCATGTTCAACAAGAAGTCAGGAGTGCGTCCATATTTAATTGCGAAGGTTCCATCGTTATTACAGGCGATAGCAGAGCCCACAGTTGAGGCAGGTTTGCTTTCTGGATCATGTGGAAACCATAGTCCATACTCTGCTAAAATTTCATTTAATCGAAGAATTGTGATACCGACGCCACAGGTTACGGTCATGTTTTTTACGTCAACTTCTTTAACTTTGTCCAAACCTTTCATGTCTACAGAGATCCCACCATAGATTGGCACACTTGCCCCGCTCATCCCTGTTCCACCTGCGTAAGGTATGACGGGAATTTTGTATTCATTAGCTATTTTCACCATTTTTGAGGCTTCTTCGATTGAAAACGGTCTTACCACGATGTCTGGCAAATATGCCTCTTTCGCATCACGAGGAGACCAGTCTCTTGAGTATGCCATTCTATGAAATGTTTGTGTGAATACTCGATCTTCGCCGAGTGTCCCTCTAAGTTTTTGAGTAATTACCTCATAATCTTGATCTCTCAAATTCTACACCTTAAATGATTTAACGCGAAACTGGTTTCGCTTATTGTTTATATGCCTTATGAAGCTCAAAGTCGCTATAAGGGCGTCTCCGTATTATAATTAAACACATTTTGTATATCTTTGTTTATTTGTGCAAAGGTATTGTAAAAGAAATTAGTTTAGTTTTATGGATGAGTAACTATTTATTTACCAAATCACGTAAGGTAACTACTTTAAAGAAACGACAATAGGAGCTGAAAATAAATGCTTAAAAGATTTTCCTTTACTTTGACTCCTTCTGAATCAAAAAGATTAATTGGAAAAGGAGTTGCGTCTCTTCCGGAAGTAAAAAATGCATTATCTAATGGAAAAATAATTATTATTGGCGGAAGCACAAATGGATATGTCGCCGAAGAAATATTACAAAAGAAGATTGATCGTCAATACTTTGCAGCAGGAATGATAAAGTCACGCGGTACTTGTCTTACTAAGGTAGACGAACGTATACCTCCAATTGTGATTGAACAAGGAAATCAAATCGAGATGAAGTATGCAGATGCGCTTAATGAATTGAAATCAGAGGATGTAGTAATTAAGGGGGCTAATGCCCTTTATTCAACCTTCGAAAATGGTGAATATACTTGGTATCCTGCCATCATGACCGCTCATCCTGTCGGTGGTACCGTTGGGGCACTTATAGGTCCTGTTAGGGCAAGAGGTGCAAATTTAATTATGCCCGTAGGATTGGAAAAACTAATTCCATTACCTATTATGCAACTCGCGGCTTTAGACCTAGGAATCAAGAAGATTGATTACCCATTAGGCCTACATTATGGGATAATGCCAGTTGTTGGAGCTAAGGTTATCACAGAAATCGAGGCGTGCCAAGAGCTTTTTGATCTTGATCTTCCTGTATTCCCAGTTGGGGCTGGAGGGGTAAATGGTGCAGAAGGTGCTATTACTCTTGTTGTTGAAGGCAATGAAGAAAAGATAAAAAATGCACTTGAGCTGATTAAAAGCATTAAAGGTGAACCATCTACGCAGTTGAATGCAACTGAATGCAAAGGCTGTACTGTACCCTGTCTGAACGCCGAATAGGTTCGCAAATAGGCACAAGCATCTATGTCACAATCATATAGATTTTAAGTCATTTATTATAATAGTTTGTTACAGTTTGGAAAACTATAAGGTTGTGAACTCTTATGGAAATGTCGCCAGAGGAAAAGAAGCAAATGGTACTTTCAATGTGCATCTGCAAGTCCTGTCCAACATGGGTTGAGGGTGCTGAACCCATTGGTTTCTGTAACGCCTTAATTGGAAAGAATCCAAAAATAACCTCAGATAAAGGCTGTATCTGTCCCACATGCCCCGTTTTCTCGAAAATGTCCCTTACCAAGGACTATTACTGTATAAAAGGATCAGAACCGGAACAAAAAGGAATGATGTAATCCTTATTTTAAGTTTTTATCTTTCTTTTTTTCTTTTAAATACAGATTTCGTCTCCTGAGCCGTTTTTGCTAAAAATAGAGAAGAAAAGAAAAAATTGTAAATTTATTGTGTTCTACAATTCTTTTTTTAATATGGACGTTGCTTACCTTTCCATGGGCAAGTAGGCCAATCGCATGTAGGACAGGTTCTAACTGGGACTTTTAAGGGGGGCTCCCCCTTGACATCCTTTACTATTTCTATGAGTTCTCTGACTCCTTCATCTTCTCCAGAGATTTGTAAAACTACTGACCCTTCAGCTCCAATAACTCCGCCAGAAGCAATGTGTATGACCTCATCAATGTCCTCATCGGTCAATAGTTCTAATGCCTGAATTTCTGTGATTGTTGTGCCTGTTGTGACAGGAAAAAAGCCACAGGGCATACCTGTTGAATAATGCACTCTAGTAATTCCTGCTAAAGATGCAACTTCATCAACTGGCGTCATTATGAGTTTCTCAAGTCCCACGGGGCAGATTAATTCGATCCCTTTCGCGATAATTTGTCCTATTGAGTTACCGATTGTTCCTCCATGAGACGCTCCGATTAGAATGCCTGTATTAAAGAACAGGTCCACAGCATTTCCGCCTTTAATAAATACATCGCCTGCTTTCATTTCTTTTACGATTTCGTTTGTTTTTATTTCTTGTAATTCACCATTCACAAATGCTACTTCTGATTTAATTTTAGAGAAATCGATCAAACAAAGCCTGTCAGGTGCTATAGCTCCTGCTACAAAATTTTCTTTATCAATAGGCTTGCCAAGCAGTTCTTCAAAAACATATGCATCAGTAGTTCCTCTCGCAATGGCGACAATACCATTTTCAAGGGCATTTTTAACAGACTCCAGTTGAGCAACTCCTTTTGCAATAAGTCTTTTACTTTCCCAGGGTGTCAAAACAATTTGTGCTATCATAAGAAAACCTCCTAATGCCAAAAACGAAGAAGTGTTAGTTCAAGAACAAACATAAGTAAGGATGAAACTACTTAAATAATATTTAGGTTGTCGGTGATCTTGCAGTCCTCGCAAATCATCATTTTTGGATTTAGTAGATTCTTTGGATCAAAAATAGCTTTGACTTCTTTCATGTAATTATAAATTGTACTTCCATATTCCTTTTCAAGGTACATTGTCCTGTTTCTTCCCATTCCATGTTCACTAGTTATTGTTCCTCCGTACTTAAACAACAAGTCATACACTTCGTCCACTAGGTGCGGTATCATCTCAAGATGTTTTGGATCCTTCAAATTAATAAGAGGGCGTAGGTGTATTGTACCTGTTCCGACATGTCCATACATACCAACGATTAGATCATATTTTTCGAAAATTGGAAACACTTCTCGTATAAATGGTGCTAGATATTGAATTTCTAGTCCAACATCTTCTATAAGAGCCCATGCTTTCAGATCAGTTCCTTTTGTGAACTTCATGAGTGTGGGCAAAATGGCATGACGTACTGCCCATAGTTTAAGTTGTTTCTCCTCATCTATTTCAGTTATAATTTCGTTATAAATCTCGTATCCTTTTTCAGGAATCATTTTTTCAAGTTTTTTTATCTGATCAAATCGTTCTGGGCCCTGAAATTCAATAAGAAGCATGTGAACTTCTTCTTCAGGTATACCTAACTCGGGTTTTTCTTGCCTGACCATTTTCAGACTTTCGTAATTCAATAATTCTATTGCCGCTGCACCGATCTCTTTAATGCTTTTGACAGAATCCATAGCTTCGTCAAGTTTCCTAAAATATATTAAACTTGTCGCTACACCTTCAGGTGCTTTTTCAACCTTCAATTTAATCTTTGTAAAAATTCCTAGAGTTCCTACACTACCAACTAGAATATGTGCGAGAATATCGCCGATTAATTCATGCTGTATGAGTGCTGGCAAATTGTATCCACTTGAAGTTTTAACTCCTTCTCGCCGTTTGAAGAATTTCAGAGTCTTATCATCATCAAAAATCTTTTTCTTTAATTTTAATAATCCGTTCTTTATTCCTTCAGGGATAGTTTCCTCTTTAGAGGTATCCACTAACATCCCATTAGCAGTAATAAATTCCAAAACTTCGACATAGTTGTCAAATGTTCCATAACGAACTGAGTGTGCACCAGATGACTTAGAAGCAACATTTCCTCCAATGCAACAAATAGGTGCACTTGATGGGTCAGGGGGTAGAAAATAACCTTTTTCTTTAATAAAATCCTGTAATGCTTTGTGGTTAACACCAGGTTGACAAATTACGTAATGTTCACCATTCTCCTCAACAAAATCTAAGATATTGTTTATGTATTGCTTAAAATCAATAATTATCCCTGTATTCAAAGAGGCTCCTGCCAAACTTGTTCCTCCAGATCGTGGGGTGACGGAGACATTCCCGTTTCTCGCTATCTTCACGATCTTTTTGACATCGGTTTCATCTTTGGGGAAGGTAACTAATAATGGCTTTACCCTGTACATACTTTGATTTGTTGAATATGCTTCCAGAGTTTCTTCGTCCCATTTGACGTCTCCACGTATTACTTGTTCAATCTCTCTTCCTATAATCTCGCTTGCCATAGTTTTCACCTTTCTAAAGATATAAGTAATTAAAGCAAGGGAAAAGTGACATTAAATTTACAGTGTGGATGACCTGTACCATGACACTCAGACTCTTCCACCTCACAATATTTTTTAAATTTAGATTCGAAAATTGCTTCAATAATCCCCTCATCTTGAGCGCATAGGCATTTTCCAACATTAGGCATCATGCCACACTCATAACAGTCTGTAACAACAAGCTGAATTGGGGTTTTTGAAACGACTTCTAAATGTCCTAATTTGTGAATTTCCCAGAAATTTGAAAGATCTTTCAATAAATCATCGAGATTTTCACCTAAAAATGTTGAAGCAATTTCTTTTCCTATCGTCTTTCCTATTTCTTTAAGAATCGGATCTAGATTAAAATTAGTGAAACTTTCTATACCAAATCTAATAGTACAGAAAAGCCCTTTAGCAAAGTCTAATGGATCTCCAATTGATTTTTGTATAACCTTTGAAAGTTGACTGCTTAATTCGGCAATGGACATTTCAGTGGTCCCAACAAATTTGGAATCCAGCAAGAACAACTTTCTGCGCTTATCTTCGGGATGTGGTTTTACAATGACAAGTTTTTGGTCAATAAGTATCTTCAAATGTTCCCAGAGCGTAGATTTAGACTTTCTCTGTCCACTTTGTTTAAAAAGTAGGAAGATATCTTTTAATTCAAGCTCTTCATTATCTTGTAACATTTCTAATATTTTCATGCGCACAGGATTTGAGACTTGTCTTAAGCCATCCTCTGAAAAATAGACTTCAAAACTGGCCTGTTTAGAAGGAGCCATAGTATTGATGTTTGCGTTCACATCTTTATAAATATTCGTAAAACGGCGAATAAAAGCTTATAATTCTCAGTACACTTGCTTAAACGACCAATTAAAGCAGAAAACTGTATTTATCAAATCCCATTCCTTCGAGACTCTAAAAAAATTCAGTTCTAATTTTTTTGAAGAAAATAGAGCAATCCTGCGAGTTTCAAATAAGATTGCTGACATATTTACGAAATCCGTTTTCAGATTCCAATAAAGTGCAAAATTCGAGAATGATTGTACGATGCCACCAAAATAAATATAGGTCGGTATTCTGTTAATTTATATAGAGATACACAGCGAAGGAGGTGTTAAATAAGCGCCATAAATCGAGTAAAATAAACCCGATTAACTTTAGCTTTGTTCTTATACTAGAATATTTTGCAAAAAATGTAAATTAAGAAAAATATGGAAGTGTAATTGATGGGAATGTTTGAGAGAATAAGGAAATGGTTTAGATCTAGAGATATTAAAGAAATTCCTGAGGCAGCTGAAGGAGCTGTAGTTGGAGCGAATGTGAAGGCAGGATTCGCTTATCGAAGAACTACTGAAGATATGTCGTCTTTTGATTTGGCTAAAGATGCCGCAGCTGAAGCATTAAAACGTGTAGGGTCTGAAAATTTAAGTCTAGCGCTTGTCTATTCAGCGTATGAGCATAATCCAAAAGATGTCGCTGCAGGTGTAAGTGCAGCTATTCCAGGTCCTTGGCTTGGTTGTACAACTTCTGGAGAAATTACTTCTGCTGGATTATTCGAGGATAGTATCGTAGTTGCAGCAATAAGTAGTCCTCGTATAAAATTTGGAATTGGAGTAAGTCAAGGTGTGTGTAAAGATGATGAAGGTGCTGGGAAAACCGCTATTAACATGGCTTTGGAGTCTTTAACAGCAAAAGGAGGAGTCCTGAAAGAAGGTGCAAATTATATTATTATGCATGGCTCGACAGGCGGCGAAGAAGGAATTATCCGAGGACTTCAACAAGAAGTTGGTAATATTCCAGTAGTCGGAGGAACAGCAGGTAACGCGTTGACGGAAAACCCACCATATATATTTGCAAATGGTAAAGCGTATACAGATGCGGTTGTTCTAGGATTAATGTCTTCAGATGTGGTTACAGTTGTTGATTCTGGGCATGGTTGGAAATCAACAGGAAAAATTGGATTAGTGACTAAAGCGAACCCACCAGAGGAACGAAAAAATACACTATGGCATAAAGTCTATACTATCGATAATAGACCTGCAGCCGAGTGGTATGCAGAACAAATATCAGCCTTAAAAGGCAGTGAGGTATCAGTAGATACTCTAAAGGAATATTATCCATTTGTAACTTTTGGTGGTTCATCTGGGATCGGAGGAACAGGTTATCCAACGGGAATCAAAGATCCACAAGGAAGGATATGGACCCGAGACGTTCACAGTGTAGAGGACGATCTAGGCTTGACATTTTGGGCTTATGTACCAGAAGGAACAGGTCTTGAAGTTTTGGAAGGAACACCTGATACCTTAACTGACAGATCAAAAGCTGCAGCTAAAGATTTATTTAGCAAATATTCGAAATTTAAGCCTGTTATGATGTTCGACTTTAACTGTGTAGGCCGGAAAATCTATCTATCGAAAGTAAACAAACTCGATGGAGAATATGAAGAGATTAAGAAATTAGCAAAGGGAGTACCAATTGTAGGTTTCTATACGCACGGAGAGCAGGCGTGTTACGGAGGCTTAAACCAACATTGTAATCTAACAATAACAAGGCTGTTGATAACAGACACATTAGCGACTTAAAACAACTCAAAAGTAGGCTCCAATTCTTTTTTTATTCGGTAGCTTTTTTCTAATTCTATTATAATAGAATGGATTATTTTTAACGTTTTAATTCATACTATCTCTCTTAAGTAATTTTTTAATCACGTTGAATCCCTGTAATTGTCCTCAGTGTTTCAGCTAGTTTAGATGCAAAGTTCTTGAATTTCAGATCAAGTATTTCAACTGAGTCTTCCAGTTCCCTCATTTTTTCATAAAGGCCTGAAAACGAATCAGTGTTTGTAGAATAATTATTACTCAATTGTGTTTTTATCTCATTGATGGCTTTCTCTAGCAATTCAATGGAGGTAGACTGTTCTGTAAATAACTCTCTAAAAGACACTAAATCCGTTTGGATGGTTTTAAGAACTTCCGTTGTTAGGTTTTCAACTTCTTGTTTAATTAGAACTCCCATTTGTTGTAATATTGTATCTCGTAAAATCTGAACTGAGTTAGCTGTTTCCACTTTGAAATACTCAATTACTGCCTCAAGGACATTATGAATTCCAGAAGCTGTAGGAATTTTTCCTTTCGGTGTATTTATTGTCTCAAGGGTTAATTTCAGTTTATTAGATGCATTCATATTCTTACCTCAAAGTTCTTCTTCTCTTAGAGACCAATTAAAAAGTAGTAAGATTAATGATTATGATTACTCATAAATTATTAAGAATTCCTGCGTTATAAGTTATGCTGAAATGCTATTTTCTTTGTAATATCTAATGAAAGAGAGATAGAAAATGGTAGAGCCTAATTACATTGAACTAATACTAACCGAGAAGCCCGAAGATGACGAAGAAGTTTTTCAAGGCGATGGTATTTACATTACAACAACATTTGACACGAACTCAAACAATATCGACCATTCAACGAGTGTTTTTGACGGCAATTATTTTGTCTTAGAAACAAAATTTGTAGGCTCTTACGATTGGACCGAAGAAGAATTTTGTATGGTCTGTAAATTACCTATAAAGCGTTCATATGACGAAGGAATCGTTAAATGCCCTTATTGTGGAACTAAAGCGCATAAAATACATTTATTTGAATGGATGAGAATCCGGAAAATATGTCCCTTTTGTAGACGAGAAATTTCTGAAAGAACCATTTTGCATGTGAAGCCATCAAATAAACGAAAGAAAAAATAAGGAAGCTGTTCATTATTTCTCTTAAGTTATATTCTTTCATGGAGGTATCGCAAAAATATGATTGTTCGAGTAGTAAGCGCTATCGGTGGTGGAGTTGTAGACGTTGATGTGCCCGAAACGTCAACTGTAAATGATGTAAAAACGATCGTATCGAAAGAAAAGAAAATCCCTGCATCTACTGTACTGCTAGTTTTCAGAGGTAGGCAATTGGGGGATAATGAAATTCTTGCTGAAGCAGGCATAGGGGCTTACGATAAAGTGTACCTCATTACTCGTACCGAGGGTGGGATCTATTTAATCTAATATTTCTTATTTTTCTATTGACAAATAAACGAGAATTTTTTTCATTATTAAAAGGCAAACAAGAACATTCTCATTAAGTTTGGAAATAGTCCGTGCATATGGTGAATTAAACAATTGAAAATGTCGATATGGTATTAACGATGATCGTCAAGATCTCTGATAGCACACTTTGTAATGCGATAAGGCGTACTTCTGAAGTTTCAACCGAATCAGGTGGAATACTCGTAGGAAAACTGAAAGAAGGAGAACTTATCATTAATGGATTAGAAACTGGTCAACAGAGTGCCACTCATGTTCATGTAACTTTACATGATGAGTTCTTAGTTGAAACAGCAACGAAATATGCCGAAAGAGACGAAAAAATCGTAGGTTGGTATCATTCCCATCCAAATATGGGATGTTTCATGTCTAGTACAGATATTGACACCCAAAGGAGATATCAAGCATTATTTCCCAATGCAGTAGCATTAGTTATAGATCCACAACGCCCAATTTTTCGATTTTACCGGGTAGAGGACTCAAGTTACTCATCTGTTGAATATGATGTTCTAGAAAACATTTAGCAATTTCATATGTCACGGCAAACTTAACTCAGATTTTCTAAATAGAAGAGTTTTTCTCATTATGGAACCTGGAAATAATCTTTCATTGCTGTTCTTCTTTTTCTTCCCAATCTTTATAGGCATCTGTCTCGGCGACAAAGGCATCAAAAAACTTCTTTACACTGCCCAAAGTAGACTCAACGGCACGAAGTTCGTGAATATCTTCTCTCATCTTCGCAATTTCTTCATAAAGACCTTTCAAAAGAGATAAGAGTTCTTCTCTAGATTTAGTTAAAGCTTCTTTTTCACCTAAAGAACTTTCTACAAATTTTCTTATTTCTTCGACTGTTGGTTGCATATCCATCAGACTTACGCCCGTTTGAAGAAGATCTGTCGCTCTTTCAATTTCGATTCTTGCCTTTTGATCCCTTTCATAAAGATCTTGTTTATCAGTTTCAAGTAGTTCCCTTACGTCGCTTTGAAGGTTTCCAAAGGTTTCTGGGAGGGTTGCAGCAAACTCAACAAACTCATCCAGTCGATTGAGACGAGACTCAACATCTTGCATAGTCTCATTTATTTTAGAGAGATTATCATCAATCTTATTAGAAATGGTTGTTGTTATCGTTTCTATTTCCTCAAAACCTGTTGCTTTTTTTATTCCTTCACGAATTTCTTTGATGATTTCATTTCCTGGAAATTTCATGAGTTCAAGATGTATAGCTTCTACAGTCTCTTGTCGCGCAAATCCCTCCAATTTTTCGGACAATGGGCTGATATCAGGTGTTTGGACATCTGTTCGATTAGCAAAAGCCTCTAAAGCCGTTTTAATTTCATTAATAACTTCTGAAGAAACACCGCTTGATTCCGCTTGAGTTGGCACATTAAAACCCTCAATCTTTTCAAGAATTTCAATAAGTGTATTTTCTTGTGCTATTTCTGCAGACATTGAGTTAATTAACTCTTTAATAGGCTCGATATCTAACTTTGCTTTTATTTCTTGCTGAGGGGCGTTGCCTAGAAGCTGTACAAGATTGAATTTTATTTCTTCCAAAGAATCATTGATTGAATTAAGTTGTTCATTAATGTCCTCGTCTTTTTTCTTCTTTGACAAGATTGACACCCTGTTTATCGTGAAGTTAAATTAACATGCTTTACCTTGTGAACTGAGTTGTGAATAAATAAGTATTGACACAATGGTAAATAAAATTATTTACCCTTTAGATTTTGTTAGGGAGATTTAACATACATCAAAGCATTATTCTATAGTTAAAAAACTGTAGAATTGACAAACGCCAATTTCTTTATGATAAAGTGATAACAGATTGTTGTAAAGATAACATTAATGTAGTATTGAGTGAATTAATAATATGAAATCTTATTAATCACCGTAAAACGTCTGAAATTTCCCTAGGAGGTTAGTTGCGTGATTAACGCTGATCTTATACTAACTAGTGAAGGGAGGTTAATTTAGTGATAAATGCAGACTTCATATTGGCGAGAGAAGCGCAATTAATGTATCAACGCGCAAAGGAATTTAGCCCAGTTAATGGTAATCTTAGACATTGGAAAGGTTTTCTGCCTGGCCGTGGATCGTATATTGGCTCAAAATTTGAAATTGATATTTATATCCCTTATGAGTTTCCAAGAAAACCTCCAGAAGTCTGGATAAGAAATGTGAAGCATCCCAACGTAGATGCGCAAGGAAAATTGCATATGAAGATACTGGAACGCGGTTGGCGTGGTGATTTCCATATTTATCATGTGGTCAATTCATTCAAGGGTTTATTTGCTAGAGCCCCCCTTGTTCCTGTAGGTGCAACTCCGCCCCCACCTTCTTCTAAACTAGTAGAAGAAACAGAAAAGTTCAAACGACAGTCAGATATCCTAGAAAGTGAGGTAGAACGACTTCAGGGAGTTATACTGAACAAAGATGACGAACTCGCACGATTAAAAGCAAGAATGACTGTTCATAACGTTCCTGAAACCGGAGAAGTCCGTAAAGAAGAAATAATTCAACCGTCAGCAACTAATGAAACCCTGCAGATGGACTTGGAATCTGAAAAGATAGCGGTTGTTGATCTTATAGAAAACTTGGAGGAGAAGTTCAGAGAAGGAGAAATTGCGGCGGTCGAATATAGTAAACTCTATAAACGATATTCTAAAGAACTTTATCTCCTTAACAAGAAATTAGAGGAATCAAATAAATAGAATAGGACATGAGCGAAACCTAATGGAGGATTCTGCATGGCACGCGAAAAAGATCAGGTAGAACTTGAAGCCGAACTATTTGCAACAATTGCAACATTAGATACACTCACCAAAAGTCTCATTGAGGGAGATTTAGATCCCACACTCTATAAACGCCAATTGAGATCTCTGATGAGAGACGCATTTAAAGCACGTATAAAATTGGACACACTGAATTTCAACCTGGACAAATTCATAAAAAAAGAGAAGATTATTGAAAATTTTCCTTATGGAGCAGAACGTTTGCGTCTTGCTGAGGGCGATATACCCTCTTTGCCTGCCTCTGGTGAAGGCTCCATCGAGACAATAGGTCCTTCTTTCGTCTCCGTTTCCAATATAGCTGCTAAGACAGCAGATGTAGTAGCCGATATGATAGAACTGATTGATCTTGCAAAACTTCGAAGTGTTGCTAGGATTGATCTTATTGTTCCTAACCTTGATGACATACTCCTGCTACTTGAAAATTTCCCAGGATTCGGTAAGGACTATTGGGTATATGTAGAAATCGAGCGATGGCGTGATAATCTTAAGAAAGAGTCTCCTGACAAAATAATAGATGAAGAAATAGCTAAAAATTTGGAATATAATGCTGTCCGTTGGTTAAATGATTTCCGGAGACGCTTAAGAGAATAAGTTTTCCTGATTGAGGTGTCCAAGCATGGGATTACATGATATCGAAAAAAAATTAGAAGTAAGTAGAGAATTGAAGAAAAAAGGCACTGAACTTCTTTTAGAAGATCTAGCCAAGATGCTTACGTCGTTAACTGAGCTTAAATCGGAGCTGAAAAAGTTTGAGAAGAAATATCAAAAAGAACTGAAAACTATCCCTTCGTATCGTGAGAAAGTCGTGCGTATGCGTGCAGAATTAGGATTGCCTTTAGAAATCGGCGTTTATGAAGAAAAAGGTAAACCTCGACTATTTGGCAAAGATAAATACTATGATAAGCTTGGACTTGAAGCCCTTGATATTCTTCAAAAACATAAAGATACCTCTGGAGGCATTATGAGCCTCGCAGAGATAGTTTTGTTGGTAAATCGAGAAATCCCAGGGATTACTATAAGCCCCGATGATATAAATCGTGCGATAAAGCGTTTGGAAAAGGCAGATCTCGTAAATGCGTTTGAACTTAAATCATCAGGCGTAAAACTTGTTGAATTCGTCCCTGTAGGCTTGAGTAGCGATCAGAACGAAGTACTTGAACTGGCCAGCACCAAGGGTTGGACAACTATCGAAGAGATCATGATGGAAAAAGGATGGCCTAAAGAGCGATCTGAAAGAGCTCTTAAAGCCTTTAAAGACAGCGGAATAGCTCGTCTCGATTCAAGCTATGCTAGAGGCACGCGATATTATTTTCCGGGCTTAGGAGGTACTTCTTCATAAAACCACCGTTCTTTTTTATAGAGTTATGTGAATGACGCTTTCTATGATATTTATAAGGAATCAAGTATAACCGAGAGAAAAACCTCTAATAGTCCTAGTTTTAATATTCAGAGTTTTTAAGAACATTGATGAGAGATATTATCCTGTAACTAAAGCTATTGCTCAAACCTATTGGTGAAAGAATTGGATGATAATTTGGCCACGACAAAATTTCATATGATCTCTACTGAGGAAACAATCCGTATTTTAAAGTCCAAGGAAACAGGTATTAGTACCGAAGACGCAAAAAAACGACTTGAGAAATTTGGGCTTAATGAGATTGAAGAAGCCGAAAAAACAAGTTTGATACGTTTATTTTTAGAACAATTTAGATCATTTCTCGTAATCATACTTCTAGTAGCTGTTCTCATTTCCTTTGTATCGTCAATTTTTTTTGGAGGAGAACTCCTTGAATCTATAGCTATCTCTGCTATTGTCTTTGCAAATGCAATTTTGGGTTTCGTGCAAGAATATCGCGCTGAGCAGGCAATTGAAGCATTGAAGCAGATTGCAGCACCAGAGGCGGTAGTTATCCGGAATGGTAAGGAAATGAAAATTCCGTCAAGAGAATTGGTACCTGGTGATGTTGTTCTTCTCGAAATGGGAAATAGAGTCCCTGCTGATGTCCGCCTAATAGAAGCAGTTAATCTTAAAATTGAAGAGGCTTCGCTTACTGGTGAATCAGTTCCAGTTCAGAAATCTATTCAAACTCTTTCGGCCGATGTCCCACTTGCAGAACGAAAAAACATGGCATATTCTGGTACTACTGTTGTATATGGAAGAGGAAAGGCCATCGTTATCGCAACAGGAATGAGAAGTGAACTAGGTAAAATTGCAGAATTAATTCAAACAACAGAAGATGAATTAACACCACTTCAAAAAAGGCTTGATCATATAGGTAAACTGCTTGGTATCGCGGTCATCATTGCAGCGGCGATAGTGGCTTTGACAGGATTACTTCGTGCAACATCTATCACACAGACTTTTCTTATCGACCTCTTTCTTTGGAGCGTTAGTATTGCAGTTGCTGGTGTCCCAGAGGCGTTACCTGCCGTCGTAGTCATAGCACTAACTGTTGGAGTGCAGAGAATGGCAAAAAGAAATAGTATTATCAGGAGACTGCCAGTGGTAGAAACATTAGGCAGCACATCCGTTATTTGTACCGATAAAACAGGTACACTCACTAAAAATGAAATGACAGTTTCCAAATTATATACCAATTCCAAGATTATCGATGTTACTGGTTCTGGTTATTCCCCAAAAGGTAAGTTTCTCTTACAAGGGGTTCCCATTGATCCATTAAGAGACGACGACGTGAAATTACTGCTTCAAGTTGGGGCTTTATGCAATGATGCCCATGTTCGGGTAACTACTTCAGCGGAAGAGAAAAGTCCCTCAACTGATGATTTAGAGTTGTTTGGAGATCCAACTGAAGGTGCTTTAATTGTAGCTGCCGAAAAAGCTGGCATTATTCACGAAGAACTAAAAGAAGAGAACCCGCGAGTATGGGAAATCCCATTCACCTCGGAAACCAAATTTATGACAACAGTTCATACAACAAATCACGGAACCCTACTTGTTGGTGTAAAGGGCGCACCTGAGACAATATTGAATCTTTGTTCATTTATTATAGACAACAGCAAAATAAGTCAACTGACAGATGAGAAGAAGGAAAAAATAATTGCTATTAATCAAGAAATGGGTGCTAACGCTTTACGAGTATTAGGAATGGCTTATCGTGAAATTCAAGATAATAAAATGGAACTTACTGAGGATTCTGTTTTACAGGACTTAGTGTTCGTTGGATTAGAGGGTATGATAGATCCTCCAAGAGAAGAAGCCATTCGTGCTGTAGAAAATACTAAGACAGCATGTATTCGAACAATTATGATAACTGGTGATCAAAAATTAACTGCTACAACAATTGCAAAAGAAATAGGTATCCTTGAAGAAGGGGATCTAGTCCTTACTGGGCAAGAACTTGAACAAATGGACGATCAAGAATTTAATGAAAAAGTTGACAATATTAGCGTGTATGCACGTGTTTCTCCTGAACATAAACAGCGTATTGTCACAGCATGGAAGGAGAAGGGGCATATCACTGCAATGACTGGTGATGGTGTTAATGACGCTCCTGCTTTGAAAATGGCCGATATTGGCATAGCAATGGGTATTACGGGTACGGATGTTGCGAAAGAAGCTAGCGACATGATTCTTACGGATGACAACTTTGCCACCATTGTCTCCGCTGTAGAAGAAGGCAGAGGCATTTTCGATAACATTAAGAAATATCTTTCTTATTTATTGCGTGGAAACGTGGGTGAAATCGTTTTACTCTTTGTTGCCAGCTTGATTGGGCTTCCGCTTCCCCTGATTGCGATACAAATATTATGGATTAACTTAGTCACTGATGGCTTTCCCGCTGTAGCCTTAGGAGTCGATCCTAAAGAGCCTGACGTATTAGAACGTTCACCACGCGATCCCGAAGCAGGAGTATTTGATACAAGGATAAAAACTTTCATTGTTGGCGTTGCAGCTATAATGGTTGCTACTACATTGCCTCTATATTGGTGGATGATCAATACAGGTGCTTCAGTAAAGTACGCACGAACTATGACATTTTGCCTCGTCGTGGCGTTTGAATTATGGAGTGCATTTGCAGCTCGCTCTGAGAAATATTCTCTTTTTAAGATTGGGGCATTCACCAACAGATGGCTTGTTATTTCAGTAGTCTCTTCCATAGCTATGCAACTAGCAGTCGTATATGTGCCTTTTCTGCAGCCGGTCTTTTCAACGGTAGCTCTATCACTCATGGATTGGCTTCTGATCATTCTTCTTAGCTCATCTGCACTTGTTGCAGTTGAAATTGGCAAATTCCTTAAGCCTTATGAACAAGCTGTTTGTGAAGTCCCGTCATGAACTAGCCACGAATTGAAAGGACTCTAGACGAATTTGCTTATTCATATGATCTTTTCTTGAATAATTTTTTTCTAAAAACAAAGAATAGAGACACAGAAAGAACTATTACGCTACTTATTATCAGAACTGACAAAATTAGATTGGAAGAAGCAGGCTTAAGTTCAAGCGTCTCTAAATAGTACTCCATGGTTCGCCCAACTTTACTTAGACTTTCTCGGTCTACATTTTCTATAGTATCATTTGTTGTATGATGCCATTTGAAGAAATCGTATCCATCTTTACTTCTTTGTTGGATTATATCCACGGCCGGAATTCCGGCATTGATGAAGGGTCGATGGTCATCTATTACCGATGAACCTGTCTGGTCTAAAAAATTCTCGCCGTAACCAAGTTCATTTGCCAAATCCCAAATCTTATTTGTTTGCTGGGCATCAGAAGATCTTTCTTTGTGCAAATTCAAATTAAAATCTCCCACGATATCTAAAATCACCGCTAATTTAATTCGATTTTTATCTGAATCAGAGAGACTTTTGACAAAATAAGTGCTTCCAATAATCCACCCACTCTGTCCACCTTTCCAGCCAGAAATGCCTCCTTGGTCTTCAGCGTCGAATAGAACCATCCAAATTTCATATCCTTCCGGGATAGATAAGATTCTTGCCAGTTCTAACAAAACCACAACTCCAGACCCCCCGTCATTTATTCCTGGAACCGGGTCTTTGCGTTTATTTATATCGGGATCCTTATCAGCCCAAGCTCTAGCATCATAATGTGCTCCTAGAACTATGACTCCCTTAGGATTATCATTGTGGTTAGATTTTTTGGCGATTAAATTATTGAGTGTGATGCTTGGACCGCTATGTGCCCAACTTTGAATTTCTACATTCCATAACGAATTCTCCAGTGTCTTTTTTGCATATTCAAGGAAATCTTGACTATTATCACTGCCTGGAAGAAGTGGTGCGAAATCAGAATACGTTTCCAAATGATTAAATGCTAGATCTTTGTTGAAATCCAGATTTGGTTGAGAAGATGCCTGTAAATTTTGTATTTGAAGAGGAAAAAGGACAATACAGCTTAACAAGATCCCTACACTAAACTTCTTAAAGAAACGTGCACTAAAATGCAATTTCAATTGCCTTCTCATCGACCTTAATTGCATATCCTTTCTTAATCATGATTTGCATGATTTCACTGAGTTCCTTAGGGGGAATTGTACTAAATGATTGCTTTGCTCGAACAAGATCGATTAGTGTGATCACCCAGCTATCCTGCGCCCAAGCTTCGATTATCCACTCATAGATAGTATCTGCCCAGGCCTCTAAACTCTTCCAATATATTCTTAGTCGTGTTTCTTCTTTACTTACCCATTTTGCTAGATCTCTCGCAATTAAGAATTCCATAATGACCCTTAAATCCTCTTCTGATAGGCTTCGCTTAATGTCTCCATTATAATAGGGATACTGATCTTTCAATTCCATTAGGCTTACAATATGCTTCGTGAAATACTTAGCCCAGTCTAAAAGAAGGTTTCCCCAGTCTTCCTTCCACGATTCATAATGGTCTTT
>JBHLOP010000087.1:0-7412 GCA_048940375.1 Promethearchaeota archaeon
CCACCTGGAACGACTTTAGCGTCCTCAATAACGGTTCTAACAACGCAAAGTGCGTCATGAATCGCGCGGTCAGCCTCGTCAACAATTAACTCTGTACCACCTCGAATTAAGAGGCTCACAGCTCCTGGGTTTCTGCAACCTTCTACAAAAACCAGGTTTTCGTCAGAAATTTTCCTTTCTTCAACTATTGCGGCTTCACCTAGATCTTCGGGAGTAAGTTCGTCAAGATTGGATATTATTCGTCCACCAGTTGCTTTAGCGAGTTTCTCGATATCAGATTTTTTCACTCGTCTAATAGCTGCTATTCCTGCTTTAGCGAGAAAGTGTTGAGCAATGTCATCCATTCCCTTTTGCGCTAGTACGACGTTTGCGCCTGCTACACTTAATTTATCGACCATTTCTTTGAGCATATCTTCCTCTTGGTCGAGGAACGCTTGCATTTGTGTTGGATCAGTAATATTGATCTTGCTGTCAAATTCGGTTTTAGTGATTTCTAGTGCGGTGCTTAAAAGTGCTATTTTAGCATCCTTAACTATTTTAGGCATGCCTGGATGAACAAATTCCTTGTCCATGACAATTCCGTTAATTAATTCTGTGTCTTCTAAACTCTCGCCCTTTTGCTTCTGTATAGCGATGTTCTCGATATCCACTTTCCACTTTCCATCAACTTGATTTGCGACTTGTTTGCACGCTTTCACTGCTAAATCTGCCAAGTGGCCTGAGGAATACGCAACCATTTTTGAGCCCATTGCAGTCATTGCGATATTCTTTAGCATTGCTGTGTCTTCAATATTTACTGGCATTCCAAAACCATCAAGGATTTCAAGAGTTTTGTCTGTTGCTTTTCTATATCCTTCGACAAGGACTGTAGGATGAACGTCCAAATCAAGGAGTGTCTCTGCAGCTTTTAATAATTCCCCAGCGAGCACAACAACTGTTGTTGTACCATCACCAACTTCAACGTCCTGTGTCTTAGCGAGCTCCACAACCATCTTGGCCGTTGGATGTTGTACATCGATTTCTTTCAAAATTGTAGCACCATCGTTCGTGATAACAACGTCACCGAATGAATCCACTAACATCTTGTCCATTCCTTTAGGACCGAGCGACGTACGAACAGCTTCAGCGATAACTTTTGCTGCGGCAATATTATTGCGCTGCGCATCGCGACCTTCTGTTCTTTGTGCTCCTTCCTTTAGAAGCAATATAGGTGTGCCACCTAAATTTGCTGCCATAATTTCACCTCATTTCTCCTTTGATTTTTATTTTTGTTACAAACGAGAATAAGTATATGTAGATATCTACATGAAGCACATGTAGATAGATTTGGGTTGGGAACACATGGAACTTGATGAAAATAAAAAGTTTACGCATTTGTCAATAAGCTGCATAAATTCCTCTATAACTCAATGAATCTCTGTTCATAGAAAATAAACTCAATGAAGTGAAAATAAGTAGAAAAATTCAAAGAGAGGGTTCATTATTCTTAGTTGTTTTGATATATTTTAATATCTGCTGTCGTAATTCAACCAGGTATAGTCTTTTCTTTTCTAATTCCTCAATTTCAGAATTCAGGTTTTCTAAAGCTATATTCAAATCAGAAATCTTTTCATCTGGAGAGTTTCCAGTATTACAAATAGTTTCTATTTCATCAGTTAGTTTTGCATATTCGCCCCGTTCTGGGCTTTTTCGTTTAAAAGAAACAAGTTTTGTTTCAAACGAGTCTGGTGTAATATCTGCCATGATGGAAAAGGACTTGCTTATTTTGAAATACTTTCTGGGGGGGCCACCGACTGTGCTTGCGCCTTCATAGCTTTTTATAATTTTGAGTTCTTTGAGCTGAGCGAGATGTTTTCTAATAGCTTGATGTCTAATATTGATGTCTTCAGATAATTGAAAGACATAACCCGCCTCTTCGGAAAGAGCTGCCAGAATTTTACGGCGGGTCTTATTGCCTAAAATATCCAAAATCTTTTCAATATCAAGTTCCATCCAATTATTCACCAAACTCTTTAGCTACATCTTGTAATAGTTTTTTTTGTCCTCGTGACAAATTTTCTGGAGTTTGAACAATCACTCTTACGAGTTCGTCTCCGCGCCCATGACCATTTAAATTTGGCATACCTTTGCCTTTTAGACGAAATAATGTATGAGTTTGAGTACCTGATGGGATTTTTATCTCTGCGGCACCGTCAAGTGTGGGAACCTTAATTTTTGCGCCGAGTGTTGCTTGGAAAAAACTTATTGGCTGCTCAAGATAGAGAGTAGTACCATCTCGCTGGAATATTTCGTGTGGCAAGACTTTAATAATGACATATAAGTCTCCAGGATGTCCTCCTAAAGTCCCTACTTCTCCTTCTCCACTTAATCGCAAAACAGAACCAGTTTCTACACCTGCGGGCACTTTAACATTTATTTTTCTTGTTGGATGAACCACTCCAGATCCTCGACAGTTATGACATGCTTTTTCAACTATTTTCCCAGCGCCGTTACAGCGATCACATGGTACTATTTGGACGAACCTTGTATACCCTTGTGTACGAGCAATTTGAAGTTGTCCATTTCCTTTACATTTTGGGCATGTATTTACAGATGTGCCTGGTTCGGCACCTGACCCCTCACACACTGGACATCGTTCTCTTCGTGGCACGTCAATCTGACGTTCAATGCCGCTAGCTGCTTCTTTTAACGTAATTCCCAATTCGAATTGTAAGTCATTACCGCGCTGAGCTCTGGGTCCACGTGTTCTCGCTCGTCGATTACCAAAGAGCACATCAAAAATACTGTCAAAGCCACCGAATCCTCCAAAGCCACCTCCAAAGCCAAAATCTCTGAAAATGGAATCAAAGTCAACCCCACTGAAAATGTCCTCAGTAGTATATCTGCCATCAATTCCGGCATGACCAAACTGGTCATACATACGCCGTTTTTCATCATCAGAAAGAACGGCATATGCTTCAGAGACCTCTTTAAACTTCTCAGTAGCATCTGGACTTTTATTGCGATCCGGATGATATTGAACAGCTAGCTTACGATATGCCCTTTTGATATCGTCCTGTGATGCATCTTTTGAGACGCCTAGTACTTCGTAGTAATCGCGTTTTTCCACCGTAAATCACCAAATAAAAAGAATGGAAGTGGTTATTCGTCATCCACAACTTCATAATCCGCATCTACAACTTTTTCTCCAGGTGGTGGCGGAGATGTTCCTGTGGCTTCAGTCCCGCTACCAGGAGGCGGTTGTTGAGCAGTTTGTTCTTGAGCAACCTGTTGATATACTGCGGTTCCAATTTCTTGTAATATCTTTGCAAGTGCTTCCGTTTTTTCTTTTATTTTTGCCATGTCATCGCCTTTCAAGGCTTCGTTTAATTCATTCACTGTATTTCTGATTCTATCCTTCTGTTCTTTCGCCAGTTTGTCTTCGAGATCTGCTAAAGTCTTCTCTGCAGTATATATCATTGAATCCGCGTTATTTCTAACTTCGACTTCTTCCTTCTTTTGTTTATCCTGTTCGGCAAATTGTTCCGCTTCTTTAACCATCCGATCAATCTCAGACTGATCTAACTTGGTTGACGCCGTAATAGTGATTGACTGTTCTTTGCCCGTGCCAAGATCTTTCGCTGTAACATTTAATATTCCATTCTCATCGATATCGAATTTTACTTCAATTTGTGGAACATTTCTTGGAGCAGGTGGGATACCCACAAGATTAAACATGCCAAGCGATACGTTATCTGCTGCCATTTTTCTTTCACCTTGTAACACGTTAATTGTTACAGATGTTTGGAAGTCAGCTGCGGTTGAAAATATCTGTTTTCGTTCGGCAGGAATTGTCGTATTTTTTTCCATTATCGGAGTAGCGACTCCACCTAGTGTTTCAACACCTAATGTAAGTGGTGTAACATCTAAGAGAACAATTTCATCTACTTCTCCAGCTAATATACCTCCTTGAATTGCTGCGCCCATTGCGACACATTCCATAGGATCAACGCCCGTTTCAGCAGGTTTACCAATGATATCCTCCACGAATTTTCTTACAATAGGCATGCGAGTGGGACCACCGACGAGGATGACTTTATCAATTTGACTTGGTTGTAGTTTTGCATCTTGTAATGCGGTCATCATTGGGCCTCTGCATCGCTCTATAATAGGAGTTACGAGTCGTTCCAGTGTTGAACGAGTAAGTTTCATTCGCAGATTTTTAGGTCCGCTTTCATCCGCAGCAATAAATGGAAGATTTATTTCTGTTTCCAAGATCGTAGATAGTTCGATCTTTGCCTTCTCGCCAGCTTCTCTCACGCGCTGCATTGCAGTCGGATCAGAACTAAGATCAATTCCACTGTCTTTCTTAAACCCATTAACAATATAGTCAACAATAGCATTATCCATATCAGTTCCACCTAATTGGGTATCACCACTCGTTGATTCAACTAGGAACGCGTTTTGTCCAAAATCCATAATTGTAACGTCAAGAGTACCGCCGCCAAAGTCGAACACAAGAATTTTTAATTCCTGCTCCATTTTATCAATGCCGAATGCTAAAGAAGCAGCAGTCGGTTCATTAATAATACGAACAACATCTAATCCAGCAATTATCCCAGCATCCTTGGTTGCTTGTCGCTGATTATCATTGAAATAAGCAGGTACTGTAATCACTGCTTTTTTCACTTTTTCATCTAGAAAGGCTTCAGAATCGCGTTTAATCTTTTGCAGTATGAATGATGAAATTTGCTGTGGTGTATATTCTTTTCCACGGATTTTGACTTTGTAATCAGTGCCTATTTTTCGCTTTATCGCGGTAATTGTTGCTTCAGGATTTGATACTGCTTGGCGACGAGCTGGTTCACCTACAAGTAGAGATCCATCTTCAGCAAATGCTACATATGAGGGGAACGCTTTACCATATTGAGTGCTTCCTTCCGCACTCGGGATTATGACAGGTCTACCGCCCATCATAGCCGCCGCTGCTGAGTTGCTTGTTCCAAGATCTATGCCAATAATTTTTTCCCTTTTTGTTTCCTTAGCCATAATTATACCTCCATTTTTTTAGTATCATTATTATTTGTAGAATCATCTTTGATAGATTCTTCTTCGGTAAGATCATCTTTTGTAGAATCATCTTCAATTTTTTCTTCTATTTTAGGAATTTTCGAAACTGCAACCGTTGCAGGTCGAATTACTTCATCATCTAACAAGTATCCTTTTCTATATTCTTCAATTATTGTGTTATTGGGGTGATCTGAAGATTCAATCCGACAGACTACCTCATGATAACGAGGATCCATCCGTTTTCCTAAAGCTTCTATTTTTTTTACCCCTTCCTCTTTTAAGATCTTATTAAACTGATCTGAAATCATCATTACTCCATCAAAAAATGTAGAGTTAGTTAATTCTTTGTTACTATTATGGGCATTTGAAACGGCTCGTTCAAGATCATCTACAATAGTTAATAATTTGGCTAACAAGTTAACAATTCCAACTTTCTGTATTCGTTCCATTTCTTTTTTCGTTCTTTTTTGAAAATTTTCAAGGTCGGCCTTCAAGTATTTTAATCTTTTTAAGTAATCTTCGGCTCGTGCTTTTTCTGTTTGTAATTCTTCTTTTAGCTGCTCTATCATTTCCGCTTCGGTCTTTTCAATGGGTATCTCTACCTCATGCTTTTCTTTTTCTGCACTACTTGCTGCGTTGTTCTTTTCATTTATTTTTGTTTCATTATCTTTTGTTTCATTCGTCATTTACGAGCCACCGCCTAGTAAGTTGTAACAAACTATCATCGGCCTTTTTAATACAGAACGTCTATTTAAAAGGTGTATATAGATAAATTTCCTTTCTCCATTAACTTATATATTCATATATTGATTTTCTTCTTATTTGAGTGTTTTATACATGTTTTCACAAATAAATAATATCTTTAAATTTAGAAAAATATTCAAGCTGCAATTTTATTTATTTTTTTTTGTTTTTTTTACAAATATGTCCATTTTATAAAAGATCAACTAAGTCACTTTTGGTGACATAATAAGAACATTAACCGCTATATTTAAACTTAATGGTAAAGTCATTATAGCATCGATATTCTATTGAGTTTGTGCCATTAAAGGAGCATAATATTAATCGAAGATTATAAGATTGATACGCAGTAGAACATCAACAAGGAAATATCAATATTTTCGAAAAAAGAGTTAATAGGGGCTCTATTTAGATCTTTCTTTAAATAGATGAAAGATCACCATTTAAAGTTTCTAGGCAAATAATACTTATAAATCGAACTGCTGAGAGTTGGTCACTAAACATAACAGGTACGCCACAAATACTTGACATATCTTTCATTTTACCATTTTATATAACATAAGCGGACGTGAGTGTATTTCACAATAGAATTATAGAGGTATAAAAAATTTCATTATAATTATACAATGAGGCGATTTTATGGTTGAAATTGGAGTGCTTGGTGTTGGTGAATGGGGTAAGAACCACGCACGGGTCTATAGAGAGTTAGAAAATTCAAATTTAATCATGGTAGCAGATTTAAGCGGTATGAGGCTGAAAAAACTCAATAAGAAATACAAAGTGGAAGTGACAAATGATTATAATGATATCTTAGACAATCCAGAGATAGAAGCAGTAAGTGTTTGTACACCCAGTTCAACTCATTTTAAAATTGTAAAGGAGTGTTTAGAGGCAGGAAAACATGTTCTTGTAGAAAAACCCTTGTGTTTGGATTCATTAAGCGCTCAAAAATTGATTGACATTTCTGAGAAACAGCAGAAAATCTTAATGGTAGGACATATCTTTCGTTTTAATCCTGCCGTAAGAAAATTGAAAGAGGAAATCGCTAAAGAAGAATTTGGTAGAATTTTCTTCTTATACGGCTCAAGAATGGGATTAAGAACACCAAGGGATGACTGTGGCGTTATTTTTGACTTCGCACTCCATGATTTTGATGTCTTTTGCTTTTTATTAAACGATTTTCCCATTGAAGTAACTGCAATAGGAACGCCATATTTACGAGAACCATACGAAGATGTAGGAATAGTTACACTTCGCTTTCGAGACAATATTCTTGCTCATATTCAGGTCAGTTGGCTTACTCCAAAAAAGATAAGAGATTTGTGGGTAGTTGGGCAAGAAAAAAGTGCAAGCCTAGACTATATGTCACAAGATATTGAAATCTACGACATTGGTGTAGTCCCAGAATATGATTCCTTTGGTGGATTCAAACTAATTACTCGAGAGGGCGATACATACAAACCATATATACAGAATTTAGAACCACTCAAACTGGAACTTGGTCATTTTCTAGAATGCGTCGAAAACAAGAAACAGCCGCTAACGGATGGGAAAGTTGGCTTACAAGTAATTAAGATTATTGAGGCGACATACAAGTCCATAAAGGAGAAAAAAACAGTCAA
>JBHLOP010000088.1:0-7387 GCA_048940375.1 Promethearchaeota archaeon
CCTTCTACTATCCGAAATCCGACTATATCTTAAAACGGGAACAGGAAGGGCAGCATATCCATGAAGCACCAGCCGTCATGTGGGTGCCGCTGGCAATCCTGGCGGGTTTAACAGTGATCGTCAGTGTCGCCGGGCTGTTTAACTTCGAAGGCTGGTTGCATGTCTGGTTCTCACCCATTTTAGAACCCGAACATATGGTAACGCCGGTGGTACTCCCGATCCGCATCGTAGAAATCGATGTAACGGTGTCTACTATCTCACTGATAATGATCTTTCTGGGACTGATCCCCAGTTATTACATCTACATTAAACAGAAGTATTCTGCCACAGAGATGATTAGAAATTCAGGGGCGCTAGCGAGTGTACATTCTTTCCTGACCAATCGATGGTATATCAACACCTTCTACTACAAAGTCTTCGTCTATGGTGTGATCAGAGCATGTGGAGGAATTTATCGCTGGATTGAACAAGCTATCATCGACCGATTCAATTTCGGTGTGTTGCGTGGCGGCATTGGTCTAAGTCAAGGAACCCGAAAAGTTCAAACAGGAGTGTTCAGCATTAATATGATCTATATCGTAGTAGGACTGCTACTAATAGCGGTTCTGCTAATCTTTATTTAGGAGGAGACACAAAAATGCAAATACTACCAATACCTGGAAATCTAAATCTGCTTTTAACCGTGCTTATCTTAGTTGTAGGATCCGTTATAACCCTCGCAGTCGGAAAAGCAGGCGGGAAAGCCGCAGCATGGTCGTGCTTTGTATTCTCACTTTTATCTAGTCTGATATTTTTCGCTAATGTACTCCCAGTCGTTTTAAGCAATGGTTCTTATAGTGATCTATCCTTTTTGCTTGCTGGAGATCCATTTAATTTCGTGTTTCAACTCTATGCAGATGGCCTAAGTGCACCTATTGCGGCTATAATCTTAGGACTTTCGACATTTACGGCACTATATAGTGTTGGTTATATGGAAAAAGAGTCTAATCTTGGAAGTTACTTTAGTCTTTATCTTCTTTATATGGCCGGCATGGTGGGCGTAGTTCTTGCAACAAACTTGATTATATTCTATGTTTTCTGGGAATTAATGCTTATACCAAGCTGGATAATGATTGCAAAATGGGGTGGCAAGCACGGGGAAGGTGCTATAGGAATAGGCTTCAAATATTTCATTTTCACTCATCTTGGTGCTATGTGCCTTTTATTCGCCATTGGAGCTACATGGATTTACACAGGCAGTTTTGATCTCTTAACTATGACCTTAACTGGTATACCCCAGTTAGCAATTAATATTATTGTAATACTTTATATGATCGGCTTCGGTGTAAAATTAGCTCTCTTTCCTGTTCACACATGGTTACCCGATGCACATGCTGAAGCACCAACACCTATTAGTGTACTGCTAAGTGGAGTCATGATCGAGACTGGTGGTTATGCTATAGCAAGAATTTTGAACACTTATTTCGGAACCACTATCGCAACATATACTTTCGTGCTGTCTACCTTAGCTGTTGTTACAATGTACTGGGGTGGAATCATGGCTCTTGTGCAGAAAGATACAAAACGATTATTCGCATACAGTTCCATTTCACAGATGGGCTATCTTTTCCTAGGTCTCGTATCGGCAACATCACTCGGAATCGCTGGATCAATGTTTCATATCGTGAATCACGCCCTGTGCAAAGGGCTTCTCTTTATGGTCGCTGGGTGTTTGATGATTACAGTCGGACATACAACTGGAAGAAATATTGATGAGCTAGGAGGACTTGGGGCGAAAATGCCATTTACTGCAACAATTACTTTGATTGCAGGACTTTCCATCGCAGGAACGCCTCCCTTGATTGGTTTCGCCGCTGAGTGGCTAATCTTTGCAGGTAGTTTCTCTGCAGGAAATTACTTGCTGGCTACACTTGGAGTCATTGGCAGTGCATTGACAGCGGGTTACATCTTATGGTTTGTCAAACGAGTGTTCTTTGGAGATATAAAACCAGGATTAGAGAACGTCAAAGAAGCCCCAGCCATTATGCTTGTTCCAATGGCTATCTTGGCGTTTTTCGCGGTGATTCTTGGAATCTTTCCAAATCTCGTACTACAATTCATCTTACCAGCAGTTGCTGGGATAGGAGGATAATGTTTTACCAAAAGGAGGAATTAAAATGAATGCAATCTCCCTTTCATGGCCTCTAACAATTGAGCTACTCACAGCTTTAGATCCATTGTATATCCCAATAATTGGTGCTATACTAATATTGCTTGTTTCGGTTTTTGCAAAAGAATCGGATGCAGGAAAGTACGCATATGGAGTTATAGCTACAATATTTATTTTTCTAACACTTGGGTCATTGTTTATCTATGTTCTGCCTTTAGTTAATACCTATGGTATCATAGTCGTCTATTATTCTACATTTACGCCACCATTGGGCACCTGCTTAGAAATTGATATGCTTAGCTGGTTTATGATGCTGGTATTTACTAGCCTATCATTCTTTGTGGCTATCTACTCAATCAGCTATATGAAAGAGGATTCTGGCCTGGATAAGTTTTACGCACTGCTACTAACCATTCTCTTTGGCATGAATGGGATAGTTATGGCAGGAGACTTCTTTACACTATTCATCTTCTGGGAAACGATGGCAATTTCTTCATATGTACTAGTTGCTTTTCGCAAGGACAAATGGGAAGCTGTTGAAGCGGGTATGAAATATTTACTTATGAGCGCATTTGGATCTACTTTGGTCCTCTTCACAATGTCTTTGTTGTATGGATTAACTGGCACCTTGAACCTTGCATACATGGCTGCCGCACTAAGTAGTGCATCACCAACCCCTCTGCTGTACGTAATCATTGCACTTTTAATTGTAGGATTTGGTGTTAAGGCTTCCATCGTTCCCCTGCATACGTGGTTACCCGACGCACATCCTGCCGCCCCAACCGGTATTTCTGCTTTGCTAAGTGGCGTTGTAATCAAGACTGGTGTGTATGCCATCTTAAGACTTCTATTGCTTTTCTTCAGTCCTCTTGTCTTCATTAATTATGGATTAATTGTTGCTTTCTTTGCTATTCTTACTATGACAGTTGGAAACTTAATGGCATTGCTTCAAGATGACATAAAGCGGATGTTGGCATACTCAAGTATAGTTAATATTGGATATATTATGGCAGGGATAGCCATTGGTATGCTACCTGTTAGCACTGAGACTGCAACGCTTGGCGTAACTGGTGCACTATTTCACGTGTTTAATCACAGTATGATGAAAGGGCTTCTCTTTCTCTGCAGCGGAGTATACATTCACGCAACAGGTTCAAGAAGTCTAAGTTCAATGAAAGGACTCGGTCGTAAGATGAAATTGACAACCTTCTGCTTCGCTATAGGTCTTCTTGCGATGATAGGTGTTCCACCACTTAGTGGATTCTATTCTAAATTCATCATCATCTGGGCAGCAATAGTAGCGAACCAACCAATCGTAGCTGCACTAATCCTATTAAACAGTGCGTTTTCAGTAGCATATTATCTAAGATTACTTCATATACTCGTTTTTAACGTACCCGAGGGCGAAATCTTAATGGCAAACGAGAAGGCATCATCTATGCTAGTGCCAATTGTCCTACTCATGGTAGGAATAGTGCTTATAGGACTCTTCCCTGGTTTTCTCATAAACTGGGCTCAGAATGCAGCAACTGCAGTAGTCTCTCCAGACGGTTATATACAAGCTATTTTGGACTTAGCGGGATAAAACAATACTTTTTTAAACCCTTTTTCTTTCATTCATTCACTGTAATGTCAATAGTTGCGACAAATAAAGAATTGAAGGATACAAAATCACAATGTCAAATCAAAATCGCACAATACTACTATGGTGAAGATTAATGATTTTTCCATCAAAGATGCAAGTTGCAAAGATAATTGTACCTAAGAAGTATACGAGAAACGTGACTAAATCCCTTCAGGAAATGGGATGTATCGAATTTATAGATATAGAACATAAAGCGCTTTCAAGAGGAACAGAGCATGCGTTTAGAGAAGAAATTTTTGATTTGCTTAGCAGAGTAACAGCAATTGTTAATGCATTAGACCTTGAAAAAGAAAAAGTGCCAAAAAAGAAAGTACAAGTTGATGAAGAAGAAATTGAAAATATAATTCATTTTTCGCAAGAGTTAATTCAAAAGACACACGCTGTAATCTCACTTCAAGAAGAAAAAACAGAACTTGATAAAGCACTTCAAGAGTTACAAGAAAAATCAGAGAGAATTCTTGAACTTAAAAAGCATTTTGGAATAGAAGATACTCAAATAGGGTATATTGGAGAAGGACCTTATTTTACTGCTCTCATCGGACACATTGACACAAAATCCCTTCCTGAAATTACATGGAAATTATCTGAAGTGACTGATAACACATGTTATATTGACTCATCTAAAGTAGATAAGAACGAAAGCCTCATTATTATAGCTTGTTTGAATAGACATTTGGAAGTTTTACGAAGAGTTCTTAGGGATTACGGGTTTAGCGAAGTCGACATCAGTAACGTTATGGAAGGTCTAAATGGAGACGCACAAGAACTCAAAGCAAGACGAGCAGAATGTGAATCACAAATCTCAGAAATAAAACAAGAATATGGACTTAACCTGCTTGCTGCAAAAGAACTCCTAACAATTGAGAAACAGAATATTGATGTTACAACAAACTTTAGGCAACTATCAGAAGATATAACTACTTTATGGGGTTGGGTGCCAAAATCGAAACTGAAAGAAATTAAAAAGGCATCAGAAAAAATCACAAATAATAAATGTGTTGTAGAAATTTCAGAGCCTAAAATAGAAGAAGAAGAAATACCAACGAGTTTGCAACACAAGAGTATTTTTTCACCTGTTATAACCCTGATAACATCTTATGGTTCACCCCTTTATTCTGAATTAGATCCAACTTTGTTTATGTTCATTACATTTCCTTTAATATTTGGAATTATGTTTGCCGATATCGGACATGGCATTGTAGTAGCTATATTAGCTGCTCTGGGAGTAGTCGCAAAAAGAAGAAATATTACTGTGAATGAATTTGTAGATATGTTCATCAGGGGCTCCGAACTGATACTATTATGCGGAATATCCGCAACTATCTGGGGATTCATTTTCGGCTCGGTATTTGGTGACCACTTCGGTAGCGCAGCGCATCCCTTGCAACCCTATACTCCATTAGGCGAGTTTTTCCAAAATATAAACCCTATCTTCTGGTTTAGTCCTATGGGAGGACATGAACCAGTTACTTTTTTGGATTTTCACCTAGCCCCTCTGATGATTCTATTTATCTTATCCCTCGTAGTTGCATGCCTTCATATTTCTATGGGATTAGGATTGCAGTTTTTTGTTAAGTTAAAACAAGGACATAAGTTAGATGCTGTTACAGTGCCGCTTATGTTATTATGGCTCTACCTAGGTGCTCTTTATCTCGTGTATCAATCAATGCCTCGAAATGAAGAAGGACTAATAACAAGATTCAGCATCAATACCGCGGCATTATTGGCTAATCCTATACAAGTCGTCTTATATGCAATAGTGCCTGTAATAATAATGATGCTAGGGCTAGTGTACGAACATGGAAGCGAAGGTGGCATGGAAGGCATGGAATTCGTTTTATCCCTTCTGTCTAATACTATCAGTTACGGTCGTATAGTTGCCCTTAACGCAGTACATGGCATCCTCTCTGTTCTCGTTCTTGAACCGTTCCTTGGCTTTGGAAGCGTATTATGGATAATGGGCTTTGTTCTGAATACCGTACTTATTGGACTACTTGAAGGAGTTTTAGCCTTCATACATACTTTGAGGCTCCATTGGGTAGAGTGGTTCAGTAAGTTCTATCAAGGAACTGGTAGGGAGTTTATGCCTTTCGCAACAGAACGTAAATTCACTCAGAGCCCTGCATTATCTATGTAATAAACCACGTCTTCGGTGAATACAAGTGCCTAAATTAGCGTATCTATACATGTATCCTCGAATCAGAGCCATGCTTTCATTTATGCTATCCGACAAAAGAATTGACCAGCTTGTGAATGCAAAATCTCCCAGTGAACTTCAAAGTATCTTTCTAGCCACATATTACGGTCATTATTTAGATGAAATGAAAGAATTTACTCCAGATGAAATCGAACTAGTCTTACGCAGTCATATTTTTGAAGTCTTTAAAAGCATTTCTAGATTCTTCACAGGTAAGTTAACTGAATTTTTTGAGGCGCTTGTTTACGTATTTGAAATCGAGAATTTGAAACGTATTCTAAAGGCTATGGATACTGGACGCCCTGTGAATGAAATTAGTCGCTTTATTATTCCCGTTGGCAAACGTAATCTTGCATATTATCTTGATCTATTTGCTCAGGAAACTATCGAGCAGGCAATTTCAAAGATGAAAAAAGGTAGCCTTCGTAAAGCACTAGAAAAGGCGTACCCTCAATATGAGAGTACAAAAAAGATATTTGTCTTAGAAGCTGCATTAGATCAACAAGTTTATACAACGTTATGGACGCTTACAAATGCTTGGAAACGAAAAAAACGTTTCGCATATCGAGAACGCTCTGCAAATACAAAATTAATTGGGGAATATATAGATCTCAAAAATATCATTATAACTTTGCGTGCCCTCTCTCTTGATCTGAATCCAAAGGATTTTATTATTCAAGCAAACTACAAACTTAAGAATGAACTTATTAGGGCCATGAATGCAGAAGCTCCAAGTTATGCGCTTGATATTTTCAAGCGTTCTCCCTATTATGGACCCATCATCGAAAAGGTCCAAGAAAAAGAAGGACTTGATATTCCAAGTTTAGAAATTGGATTTCAGCGTTTCCATGCAAGAAAATGCAGAGTTAGACTTGCAGATTATCCCTTTCAGGTTAGTATTATCTATTGTTTTGTAATGATAAAATATTTTGAGATGCGTGATTTAAAGATAATTTTAACTGGAAAATTGGAAGAAATAGATCCTGAGGATATTCGAAAATTATTGGTATTTTACTAATGAAAAGGAAATTATTTTAAATTATAGAATCAAAGGAAAAAGAAGGAATAAGGAGGTGTAACAACTGAATAGAGTAAGAGTGCTCCAAGTCACTTTAATCGGTGTGATTATGGCAGCGGTGATTGTAACAGTAACATCAGTAGTTCAGGCAATGGGACCAACTGCTTTGCAGGAACCAACTACAACGGGAGCTCTATCTAAAGAAGTAGGACTGGCAATTGGTGCTGCATTTGCAATGGGCGTAACAGGTTTTGGTGTCGGACTTGGTATGGGTCAAGCTAGTGCCTCTGCAATGGCAGCAATAGCTGAGAGACCTGAAGTGTTCGGAAAGACCATGGTTTACGTCGTATTTATTGAAGCAGTTGCAATCTACGCGCT
>JBHLOP010000089.1:0-7245 GCA_048940375.1 Promethearchaeota archaeon
CGTTACAATCCAGACTTACTAGACTCATTTAAGCAACTTGTTGATACGGGATGTGTTGAACTACTAAACGAAACGTATTATCACTCAATATGTAGTCTATATAATGCAGAGCGAGAAGAATTTAGAGATCAAGCGGCTTTACATCAACAATTGATTCAAGATGTTTTCAGTTACAAACCAACAGCCTTCATCAATACTGAATGCTTATACAACAATAGTATTGCGAAAGTAGTAGAAGAAATGGGCTATAAAGTCATCCTAACCGAAGGAGTCGATTGGGTTTTAGATAATTGGAGGTCACCAAATTTTGTGTACAAACCACCTTCCAATTTCTGTAAACGCTTACGAGTTTTGTTAAGGAATTATCGATTAACGGATGATATTGGTTTTAGATTTTCTTCAAGGGACTGGTCAGAGTGGCCTCTTACTGCAGGAAAATATGCCTCATGGTTATCCGCAACTTCAGGACAATGTATTAATCTATTCATGGACTATGAAACTTTTGGAGAACATCACTGGACAGATTCAGGCATTCATTGGTTTTTACAAGCTCTCCCAGATGCTATTTTGATGTACAAGAACCTCGATTTCGCTACCCCCAGCGAGGTTGTCGAACGATACCCTCCAATCGGAGGTGAGATCAATGTTGGCGACTACGCCACAATTTCCTGGGCTGATGAGAAACGAAGTACCGAGAGTTGGATTGGAAATTGGATGCAACAAGAAATTTATCGAGAGTTATTGGCTTTGGAAAAACCAGTGAAAGCAATTGCTGATAAATCTTTAATTCAAATATGGCGAAATTTACAGGCGAGTGATCATCTTTATTACCTAGCAACCTTTGGTGGAGGACCTGGAGAAGTTCATAGCTATTTTAGTCCCTATCATAATCCTTTTGAAGCGTATTCAGTTTATGTCAGAATACTTGCAGATTTCGCACGAGTTGTGAACGAACGAAAAAAAAAGCAAACTGACGAATAAAGTGAGTTAGAAAAGATATCTTAGAAGAGGTTTTTCAATTTTTTTAAATAGTCTTCCAGAAGCCACAAGAACAGCGTAAAAGTCGGTTTAATTTATAAAGTAAAGCTCCACATCTAGGACAGTGACCATATAAAGAAGTATTCAACTCTGAATGAGTCTTGATAGAATGAGAATTGCTGCTCACGGTTTATCAAGCGTATTAATATATTTCTACCTTATAAGGATAAGAGAGGCTTTCATGTAAGTGAAAAAAGCAAAGGAAGAACTCTTAGAAACGTAAACGTGTTACAAATTTGTTTAAGGGCAATCCTAATGGGTGAGAATGATGGATAGAAAGACACTTTCTCTGATCTTAATTCTAACAGCGATATGGGGTACTGGTCCAGTTACTGCACGATTTCTTGTGGGAGTTTCAGGGGAGATCACCCCAACTGACCTTACTCTCTTGAGGTGGGTGATTGCGTTCATTTTCCTATTTGTACTACTTTGTAGAACTCAAAGTTTGAACGAATCAAAACTTTCATTCAGGGCAGATTGGTTGAATTTTCTGGCTATTGGCGCCGCAAATGCAGCATTTGGTTTATTGTTTTTGTTTGGAGTCAGTTTGAGTTTTGCTGTAAATGCTGCACTTTTAACAAATCTTCATCCTATTTTTATAGCTATTTTAGCGCATATTTTATTAAACGAAAAAACTGGAATCAAGCAAGCTCTTGGAATTTTTTCAGCAGTAATCGGTATGCTGGTAGTTGTAACTCAAGGTGATTTCTCATCATTAGTTCTTTCAGAACAGTTTATTGGAGATTTATTATTAATCCTTTCAGCTTTGGCGTGGTCTATTCAATCTCTTCTTGCCAGAAAATATGTTAAGACGTACGGAGGATTACAAACACTTACTTTAAGTTCGCCATTCACCATTATATTCGTGATACCATTTGCACTTATTTTAGGAAATATGCAGACGATATTCGCTATATCTCTGATTGGATGGCTTTTGATACTGCACTTCAGTCTGGGAATTTCTGGAATAGGTTATGTTTTATGGTTTCTAATTCTTCGCAGAATCGAAACCGCTAAAGCCAGCGTATCAATATTGATAGTCCCTATATATACGATAATTTTCGCAAATATATTCTTAAACGAACCAATTACATTGATGGTAGTTGTTGGAACGGTGTTTGTATTGACAGGTATTTACTTGGTTCAAAAATCTAAGTAGTTGATGTGTCGATCTATTATGTCCAAATAGGAAGTTAATACAGAAAAATTTTGATATTATCTCCCATTGATGGGGCAGCTCTAATGGTCACTAATAGACTTTTAAAAATTTTTAATTTCCTTCTTGTTCATCAGCTCTGTGAGTTTTTTCTTCTCTAGTTTTCTCTTTTTCCCATAGGGTTCGAAATGGTGCACCATATCGAGTATTAACGGATTTTTTAACGAATCATGCCAGAGTTTCTCTAGAAATAACGTATATTTTAGATTCAATATGCGCTTGTTCTTTATAACATCAATTACTTCGTTGTCAACTTCGATTTTAAGTGTTTTTCCCATTATATGTTCTCTTATAATCATAGTAACTTCCTTCCACTCTCCCTTTCCAAATTCACAAATCTACTTTTTGCAGTTTGGAAAATACCCAAATTAAAGGCTCTTCTTAAATATTTTAGTTTGATTTAGATATATAATTTGCGATTGAATCACAAATCTGTAAATAGGGGAGGTCTTCTCGCCAGCTAAGTCATAAATACCGACAAGAAATTTAAAAACGTTGAAAGTCCTTATTGCAACCTTTTTGATTCATTCAGATTCCGCTCTTAAGTGCTATAATTTCTTTAACATCTACAAGTTTCCATATATAACTTCTCTCTTCCTTGACTATGGATTCAAGAGGTTCTTCACGTGAATGACCAAGAGCTTTCAGGATGTTCATTGAGAGGTTTTTGTCTTTGATTAATTTTACAAATTTCTCTCGTATATTTCTCTTCTTACTATTGTCTATCACTTCCACCAGGCGACCTAAAAGTGTTACAAAGGAATAATCGGATAAGTCTCGATTATATCTGTCCACTTCAACGGAAACATAAGGATTTTGCTGGAAAAATTCGATCTTTTTGCCGTACTTTGTTGATAAAAAATACATATGCTTTCCATCAAAAATATACAAAAAGGGAGCAATATAAGGATGTTCTTTGCCTTTAAAGGCAATTCGACAAACATATTCATCAATAATTAATTGATCATATTCCTTTCTGTCCATTTGTGGGATTTTTTCAATTTCCATAGATATCCCCTTATTTCATTTAATTTACAACAGTTACCTCAATAAAATATTTGACTATAAAACTTGTCAGAATTTATTTTCTTTTTCAACAAATGTTTTGATAAGTTAGATAAAGCAAAACAAAAAAAATTAAGTTTTCAATAGATATTACAATCAAGTTTTTAGTAAACATTGCAAAAAAGAGTTGAGATTTTATGACATTCTCAATTGTTGGTTATGATCCTAATACTGGTGATTTAGGAGTTGCCGTACAGAGTAAGTTCATGTGTATCGGAATCGTAACTCCATTTGCGAAAGCAAATGTTGGAGCTATTGCAACCCAATCTTGGATAAACACAACTTATGGTCCACGAGGGCTTGAAATGCTGGAAACAGGCATGAGTGCAAAACAAGTCTTAAAAAAACTCATATCAACTGATGAAATGCGAGAGTATCGTCAAGCAGCGATTGTCGATTCCACAGGTGAAGTTGACGCGTTTACAGGAAAGGATTGCTTCTATTGGGCGGGACACATCATTGGAGACAATTTCAGTTGTCAAGGAAATATCTGTTATGAAGGAACAGTTGAAAGTATGGCTAAAGCATTTGAAACTCAAAAAGGAGATTTAATTGATAAACTACTTGCAGCAATGAAGGCTGGAGATGAAGAGGAAAAAGGAGATATAAGAGGAAAACAGGCAGCAGCCATTTTGGTTGTACGCGAAAAAGGTGGTTATGAAGGCTTAAATGATCGTTATGTTGATATTCGAGTTGATGAGCATACAGAACCTATTAAAGAACTCTGTAGGATATTTGAACTCTATGACCTGACTTTCCTTGCCAGAGAAGACCCTGCAAATTTGATGCCGATTGAAGGAGAAATTTCAAGAAATATCAAACAAGTTCTTTTAGAGCTCGGCTATCTCAATGAGTCTGAAGTAACGCAGGGGGAAGGCTGGGAAAAAGTAGAGAGAGATGCCTTAGAGGCATGGATTGGAATTAACAACTTTGAGAGCAAATGGAGAGACGATGGAACGATATGGAAGTCAATCTATGATTATATGCTCAAAGAAAAAGGAACGTCTTTTGTTTCGCTCAGAAAAATGTCAGAAGGATGAATGGAAGACAATAACAATATTTTGATTAACTATTAGTGTTTTTTCACAAAAAATTATTATTTTTATTGGTTAGACTTCTTTAACCATATAATATAAATAGTTGGTTAAATATATATTACCTATAGGTGAACCTACTATGAGCATTGTCATAAACACCAAATACACCAACAAAAACCCCTATTATTATGTGTATGTAGTCTATGGTGAAGGCAATAAAGAAATCCATTATATTGGCAGTGCAAAAAACCCAATATCATATAAAAAAGCATTGTATAAAGTCAAAGAGATCCTTAAACAAGAAATGCAGAAGAAACTTCACCATGCAGAAGTACGAGCCGAAGAACTAATGAATGAATATCTTTCTAAATAGGTTAAATGTATCTAACCTATATCTGCTGCTTTTTTCTATTGTTGTATTTCTACAATGTCTTGGCTAATAAAAGATTCATACTATTTTGACTGTTCTAAAGGCTTTTCTCATAGATTTGATGAGTTTTTGTGTAATTGAACCAGAATAAAATGCTACAACTGCTTGATTTAATTCCTCCAGAGATACTTCTCCGCTTATTCTGCAGAAAGCACCTAAAATACCCGTATAATGGTTATTTGAGGATTCTTCGTCAAGTTCCTTCATTGATACAACATCGACATCTACTGTTGCTGTGGTAAATTCTATTCCAAAGAACTCGATTAACTCGTGTGGAGTATGTGATGAATTCACAAGGAGAATGCCTGATTTTTTTAGTCCCTCTGTAACGTTCAATATTTTCAATAATGAGTCATCCAATACTATGGTGTAATTTGGGCTGCAGATCTGTGGACAAATTGATAAAGGTTTCTCACTAATTCGAATGGCAACTTTCAGAATTACTTCTGGTGTTGTGATTTCAGGTTGAAACACTTGGGAACATTTGTTCCTATAAGCTATTGCCTCAGCAAGTATCTCCGCTAATGTAACTACATTCATGTCTCCTAGACCGATTAGGAGAATTTCTTTAATTTTATGAAATGTCATAAGACTCAACTTTCTTTAAATTACATTAAATCCTGTGTTTTTTTCATTTTTGTCGTGTACTTATGTGGTGAAATCTAAATCTAAACATCCTATATTCGATAATTTTGACTTAAGAACAAGGTCTAGTAAAAACCTCTGAACAGCAATTGAAAATTAGATCACATCTTAAAACTTTTTAAGTGATAATAAGTGAATTTGAAATAGCAAATTTTTCTCTGGAGGAATAATTTATGCAATTCTCTATAGCATTTCTGATTGATTTTATTGTCTTTGTAGCTATTGTGGCGGTTTCTGTTGCCATAACTTGCTGGCTTTGGGGCTATTCTAGATACAAGTACTCATGGGGATCTGCTATCGTTACTGGAATTATTGCCGCTATTGTTTGGATTATTTTTAGGATGTTACCACTAGGTCGTTATACCTTGGCTATTGCATTTGTTGCAGTCTTTTTAGTGATTCTTCTTGCACTTCGTCACTTCTGGCCTAAATTTTCTGAATGGCCAACAGCGTTTCTCGGCACACTGGTTTGTATCGTTATAATCATTGTTATTTGGCTAGTAATTTCATTTATCATTGCGGGACTGGGTTTGATAGCAGGGTATTTGCCTCCAATCTGAGTATATTCTGACATTAAAATCCAAAAAACCCTTTCCTTTTTTTTAAGACTGTCATATGAGTTTTTTGAGAAGACGAAATGAACTAAGAAATAATGAGATTCAAGATAAAGAATGAAGTGCCGAAATGGGTTATTATAAAAAAAAGCGAAAAAGAGAAAAAATTGGTACGGGATACATTATGCAACTTTTGCAATTATTGCAACAATAGCTCCTATTATAACGAGTAATCCCCCGAGACCAAGCACAATTATTCCAAAAATTAGGGCAAGTATTATATATACCCACTCATCTAACTGGTCTGCAACGCGGAGAACTATAATTATAATACCGATAATTATTGATATAGCCGCTCCAATTAAGGCACCAAGAGTACCTATCGGATTTGGGAGACCAACACCGAGTCCGATTCCCACGAAACTCAACGCACCAAAAACAATCATAAGGATTGCACCGAGAATCACTAGTATCCATGCCGCTAATAAAATACCACCAGACGGTCTAGCCATACAATCACCATTTTTAATATCTTATTTTAGGTTAGGATGAACCCGATTTCCTAGTATATAACTTGTTCGCATTCAAGTCTATAGAGAGCCATGACTCACACAAATATCATAGAAGAAATCAAGTTTAAGAGAGAACCAAATGATGATTATTTGAACACTATCGTTTTCTAGATCAAATAAGTGCCAAAAACAAAGAATGAGGTTTTTCTCGAATTATTGAAAAAAAAAGGAAAAAGGAAAAAAGAGTGGAATTATACTTTTGGCAAGATTTCGAGCGATTTATCAATTACAGCCTGTGGCATTTCATAATCAACAAGGTTACCCGCGAGATACTCTTCGTATCCTTTAAGATCGAAATGACCGTGGCCACTGTAATTGAAGGCAATCACTTTTTCTTCACCAGTTTCTTTGCATTTTTGCGCTTCTCTGATCGCTGCTACGATAGCATGATTAGTTTCTGGTGCTGCAACGAGACCTTCTGTTTTAGCAAAAATTACTCCCGCCTCAAATGTTTCTCTTTGATGATATGCAACAGATTCCATTATACCTTCTTTCTGTAAAAGACACAAAGTAGGGGCGTCTCCATGATATCGTAATCCTCCAGCATGGACTGGCGGTGGGACAAACTTGTGTCCAAGAGTATACATTTTTACGATAGGAGCTAACTCACCAGTATCCCCATAATCGTAGGCATAAGGTGCTCTCGTCAACGTGGGTACAGCCTTCGGCTCCACGGCAATAAATCGAA
>JBHLOP010000090.1:0-7146 GCA_048940375.1 Promethearchaeota archaeon
GCGAAGTAGAGGTACTTGACGATCCCTTAACCCAATATTCTCCTTTTATCACGGTGGAAAAACACGCCTTAGATCCAGGATGGGTGGTTGGAGATGTAAAAATCACCCCTAAGAGCCTCAAGCCCGATTTTCTTGCTAATCCCTATCCATGCAAAGTTCTTATCAAGACTAATGGCGGTGTGCGATTATTATCATTAAAACCGCCTCAAGCTATTACCCCGCAACAATCTAAAAACTTGAAGTTGCTAGCTATTAATTCCAAAGCTCAGTGTTTCAAAATTCTTGATTCTTTCTTTGAGGGAAAAATTTTTTCACCTAAATGGATTCCTAATCGACAACCTTCTTATGCTGTCTTGCTGCATCTATGGCATTTTATAATTGCTGGGCTTCCGGTTAATGCGATAATAAAGTTATCTAATGAGTATAACGAGGTTTTAGCCCGCACTTATGTAATGAAGCCCGGTATAACGAACATCAGTGTACTGCTCCCTCCGGCAATAACACCCACAAAAGAATTAGCACTCCAATTTGAAAATCAAGTTGCAAGTTTGCCCGAAGTTGATTCGAAGAATCTTTCAAGTAGCATGCGTAAAATTTCGAAATCAAAGCGCATGATCATTATGAAGCAGATATTGATGGTTGAGCGTGGGCAACTTGCATTCAACAAGCTCATCAAATCGGTAAATGCAGGGTGGTTAAGCGGCAATCCGGTGGTGTTACTGGTAGATGAACATCAGTTTCGGGCTTATGATGTAACAATACCGAAGCTGCCGCGACTCATCGAGCAGATATCGGTTGATGGTCTACAAGGTGCTACGGTGTGGAATGACACATTCCTCCTCTGGGGTAAATTCGGTCTAATTCAACAAACGCTTCCGGGGACCCAGTTGCTCCGTATTGCACAACCAATACGCGACTGTTCACATTCGGGTCAACACCTTGTAGCACTCACGGATGAAAGCGTTGAGATTCTTGACGCACATTTGGAACATATGGGCAGTCTATCCGTCAAGGGTGCTAACCACCTCTTGGTGATAGGTCAGAGGTTGATTTTAGATGAGACAAATCAGCTAGGTTTCATTGATATTAAAAATCCTTCTAAACCTGACAGAAAAGGTAGCTTATCGATCCCAGAACCAGCTGGTTTGTCGGGTCGTAGAATTATCAAGTCTTATCATGGGATATTTGTTCGCCATAAGGGTGGTGGCGGTACTGTGTATAATCTGAAAGGTGAGGTTCCGTTCAAAGTTATAGACTATGTATCTGATCCATGGTTCTTCGATAGCACTCGAGTTGGCAAAGTATTCGCACGCCTCAATGTGGATCATACTATGGTCAAACTGTACAAATTTGTAAAAATGCACAGAAACTAAAAAAAATTGACGCTCCCCATTAATAAAGCAGCAAATTCAGGATTATTTAATGAATATACGATAATGGTAAGTTATATTAGACTCAAAATAGTTGTATAATTTTACAAAAGTATTTTCCACCACTTCGTTTGCAAATCACACAAAAACCACTTTTTCAACATCTCTGTTATGTTGTTTAATATGCAAAAGTGAGGTTTAACTTAACCGATTTAGTTGCTCAGCTATCTTTTCATAACTCAATCTTTCCTCAAAGTGAGTCTTATGATTTCTCCATGCTCCTTATCACTAAAAGTTCTGAAGGTTCCCCGATGCTCTCCTTCATTCAGTTTTTCTCTATATTCCACTTTTGTTTAGGTGTCATCTATAAATCGTTTCCTAAATCTACTGTTGCTGACTATAGAATTCCCTCATTCCTTCACAAAGATTTGATTTTATCTTCCAAAGTTCTGAATTTTGGAACGCAATCAGTTCATTCAGTTGTTTTTCAGAGTCATAACCGTTCTCTTCGAAGATTGCAGCGGTTTTTTCTGCAAAAGTAAAGAATAGACCGTTGGATAATGCGATTTTTTCTCTCAGAAAATCTTCGTATTGTGGTACACCCTTTGCCTGTGGATAAAACTTTTTTAATATAGCTACTTCGAATCGATGCAAACGAAGTTGTGCAAGAAAACCCTTTCGGGTGAACATCCATTCGTGTAGAGCTCGATGAAGGAATTCGCAGTAATCGTTTAGTCTATTATTGAGGAAGTTGTAGTCAGGATTGATTATGGATCCCTTTAAACGTCCTTCAATAGCAAGTCTTTTCTCAATGTCAGTTTCGGCATAAGGAATCATTTTGCAGAAAACAACTGGTGAGCTTCCATTTCCACAGATCTCTTTCAAAAAATGAATATTCGTCCTTATGGATTCGAATGTGCTTGAAGGGTCAGAGAGCATGAACCCGTACTCGTAAATGATGTTAAGACTCTTCAAAATTTTAACCGCTCTAGTATGGTCTTCGGTACTCAATTGCTTGTTTAAGACATCCAACCCTTTCTGATTCCCTGATTCGATTCCAAGATAAACTAGAAACAGCCCTGCTTCTTTCATCTTCTTGAATAGATCCAAATCTACTTCATCAGATCTGCAGCTTATTTTCCATAGGATTTTGTCAGCTAGCCCTTCACCTTCAAGTCTGTGAATGAAGTTTAAAATCCATTCTCTTGCAACTGTTCCCAGTGAGACAAAGTCATCATCCTGAAAAAGGAAAACACTTGCCTCAGACTTCGTATAAAGCTCTTTCATTTCTTGTACAACATTTGCAGGGCTTCTGGTTCTTCTAAGCCTTCCCGGTGGTGTACTATAGAATTTCCTGATACTGCAGAATGAACAATTCCTAACACATCCCCTGCTAGCAATAAGGTGTACATAGTTCTTTCCCATACACCGATACCTCTTTCTTCTTAGAGGGAAAGGAAGGGAATCTAAATCATCTACCAATGGTCTGAGTTGATTCGAGATAATTTTTCCCTCATTTCGATATGCGATTCCTTTAGTCTGCCTCCAGTCTTTTCCCATGCTGAGATTTTCTGCTAATTCGCATATAGTATGCTCTCCCTCGAATCTGACTACGGAATCAACATCCGGAACAATGTTTAGGATATCCTCAAACCTAAGGCTAGGGTAATGTCCACCCACGGTGAAGTGGCAATCAATTCCATTCTTTTTCAGATACCTTGCTAATTTACGCAACCTAAAAGAATGATATTGAAAAATAAGGGAAAACCCGACCAGAATCGGGTCAGTCTTTTTCACCTGCAAGTAAACTTCATCTTTTGGTAATGCAAAATCCGCAGTTTCGACACAAAACCCCTTTAGCTTCAGCATAGAAGAAAGATAACCTACTCCAAGGTTCTCTTGGTGTTGGTTTGCGATGAAGACAACTTTCCTTTCATTCATGGAATCTACCTTTCCGTGCGTGTGCGTTCCTGTTCCAATATACGGGAAACTTCAGTGTTGTATTCCTTCTGGATTTCAAATTTTTGCCGGTTGAAATTTAGTTGAGCCTCTTGAACTTGCTGTTGGAATTTTATTCGCAGATTAATCAGTTCAACCAACTGGTCTTTTTTAATTTCCCTTATTAAATTATAGATATCAGGAAGGTCATCAAGAGGAATCGGGTCATCAATTAGTTTTGGTGGAGGTATAGGTATTACAGGTGTAAGATGAGTCCCCCGTGGCCACTTTAGCATACTGAATTCTGGTATTTTTTTCTCTGCCAACTTTTTCACCTCCATTAGAACTCTAGTAAATCACATATCCAAGTTTCATATATGCTTTTACATCTATATGCTTTTGCACGCAGATTTTGAGGAAAAATTTTAATGACATATATGTAGCAAATACCCTACTGAAGACTTCTCCATTGATTTCCTTTTTTTGTTTTCATTACTTTGCGTCTGTATTTTATTCTCTTTTTTAGAGAGACATGTAGATAGGAAGAAGTATAGAGAGGAGGACGGGTGGGCGCACGCACACGAGAGAGAAGATTAAAATCTAGTGCAAAAAAAAATTTCGCCGTGTTAGTGGGACTTGATTTTTTATTTTGGTATGAGTAGATGGGATGAAGTTGAAGGTGCTTTTTTTTGCTGAAAGGCAAGCCTTAGGTTACTAAATGCTTGAAGGGTGGAAAAAGAGGGTATTTCAGGGTATTAATCAGTACTGTGAAGGGGAATTTAGAAAGCGAAAGTGAACAAACAGTCCAATGTTAGTGTTTGCGTTTCTTGAAGTAAACCAGAAGACCAATGCTGGTAAAGGCCACTATCACTGTTGCTGTTGCAGATACGACAAATGTCGTTGGGAAAGTCTCTGTTTTGTCTGTGTATGTATAGACTATTTGATCATATTTTCCTGTAACTGGAAAGGTCGCGTCATTATAGACGATGTCTAAGTTTAATCCGTATTGCTGTATGAGGTTGCCAAGTAGGGTCCATATTTGTTCCGATTTTTCGTCAGCATTCCATAGTCCCCAAATTTTATCTTCAGGGCTCCTCATACCCCAGCCATAGTTCTTGGGCAAAACAAGGACTGCTTCAGCTTTTGTTTCTCCGTTAACTACAGCATGGTTTTGCACTTCTTCATTCCAGAAGCGTTCAAGGGCTTGGAAATGTTCTTCCTTTAATGTTCCATAGAAGTTCTGCATGTTTTCTGCATAATTAAAAATAACGATGTATTGTGCGCCGCTTTCATAAGCAATGCGCATTTCCTCGTAAATTTCGCCTTTGCTCGCTAAATAGGGGGGCTGTGTGTACTTCCAAGTAATTATCGCCCCCCAACTCTTGTTTTGCATACTTGCTGCACCCCTCGCAAGAGCAATATCCTGTACCGTACTTTGGTTCCACCCAAATTGAGCGAAAACAACATCATAGCCTGCTAAGTAGTCAAACCAATACAAAGCATAGTCGGAGGTAAAAACCTTGAACTTGAACTGTGAATTATAACGTGTGGCTCGACCAATTTGGGAATCGAATTCATCTACGAATATTCGGGCGGTTTCATCATAGCTTTGGAAGGGGCGCGCATTCCATAATTGCTCATAACTGTAAGGAGAATTAGAAACATCTTCCACCCTTTGTGAGCTGCCTCTTTCTTGAGTTGTAATTGTAATTTTTCCATCTGGATAATAGGTTGTAAATGAAAAGTTTTCAGGAGGGGTGTCAGATATTATGGAAGCATATTCGGGTGCGTTTGACGGTGTTGTTATTATGGTTCCATCAGGCTTGTAAGTAACAGACACATCGGAGTCTACTTTAGAACTTGAAATGGTGCCATCAGCCAGTTTTCTCAGCAAACTTTGCGACTGTTGGTCATAGAGATTTGCCTCGCTGTCTAGCATTTTTCCTCCCGGTTCATCACCGAAATATACTCCTAAAAAGTGGTCACCCCAGCGCCCGTCATAAGTGTCAAGCCAAGTCTTCATAAGCCATGAACTGTCGGTTCCAAAATAAACGATAAAATTCATATCCGATTTAATAACGTAATCGCCAACGTTATTTACTGCATTTGTATCATTTTGTAGCACTCCTGATTGTAAGATGAAAAGATTGGTGTAGTCTTTCACCTTGTCGATGAGTTGTTTCGCCTGTGCTACTGAGTTTCCACAGTAGGTGACTCCTACGTAGAATGGTTGTGTGCCAGAACTTGAAACAGCGACAGGTTCGATTTGCGGAAACGCAATACAGTTGCCAATGGAAAGTAACAAAATCGCAGAAATGAATATCACAACGGCGGCACTAGCCTTATTCAGGGTAGTCATTTTGACAAAGTCTACATTAACATCAGCAAAAAGTCTTTTGGTATGGGGTAGAGGTAAAGCATAATACCTATGCTTCCTGAAAAAGAAAAAATGACAAACATTTCCTATAGTGTTTGCGTTTCTAGAAGTAGGCAATCGATATTAGTAGTGTGACAATCGGTTCCAGTTTCGTGCCTGCCAACGCACGCTAATTTTTTTTGATTAAAATTTAATTCCCAAACCTAAACTATTTTTTAAAATGTATGGAATCTTTTTCCCAATTCCAGGGTGGATTACTAATAGGTTCTTTCCCAGAAGCTAGTAAGCCGTTTGATTAGAAAAAAATCAAGATTTAGAAGTGAAGGGTATAAAATACAAACATGTGATCTTTTACGAATCGTACTAGATCGTGGCTAATCATATTTTCAAACCTTTCATGGTTTCCTTGATCCATTCAACGAGCCTTCTATGTGCATCCATCCCTTTCTTCGAAATCGTTATTCTATCGTTTCCACCATCATCTGATGTTATCTTAACCAGTTCATGGTGCTCAAGCCATTCTAAGTATTTAAGAAAATTCTGGTAGTTAAGGCCAACAGACATTTGCAGCTGAGTCTTTTTCATCCCTGAAGTGTCCCACCATAAGACATCAAGGAAACGTGCCACAACGTAAAGATCTGGCTTAAGCAAGGTTAAGTTCACCTACACTGTTTCAAGGAAAGCACTCTTACCCTCTTCAAACTTTCGTTTCCACGTACCAAACTCCTGAATTTGCCCTTCAACCTCTTTTCGTTTCTCTTGCCTGAAGTACAGCCAAACCAACACACCTACAAGTAATGAGATAGGCAACCCTACAGACGACGCTGAAAACAAAAGCGAAATAAACGCTACGACCAAAAAGGCAACAAACCCGTAGCCCAAGGCTTCATCACTTTTGTACCGCAATAATTTTGGCATCCAATCACTCATTTGATCCATTAGCTGCAGTGTTTTCTCGACTACATTTGCATCTTTGACTTTTTGTTCTCTGATTGCTTCTCCTAGTTTCTGAAGAGTTGTTTTATGTGAAACAAATTTCTTTGTGTAGGATTTTTTTGTGTAATAATAAGTTAGGAAGCCTGCTAGGGGACCGAGCATTAGGAATGGGATTAGTGTCCCAAGAAGGAAAACTGGATCAACTCCAGGTACAGAGCCTGGGCCACCTGGTACTGGGAATAAAACCGATATTAAAGACATTCCTAAAACTGCCCAGAGAACGGATATCAGCCCACCTGCAAATACTCCAGTCCAGCGTGCTTCGCCCAATCTCGCAGCAATCAAATAATCATCAATTCTTCCCATAATACCGAAAACTTCAGAGAGCGCCGAGAGTACTTCGCTTCTTGCTTGCTTAGTATCTGGATTCTCAGTCAATCTTAACACCAATCAATTTCTCTAGGCTGGAAAATAAATGCCTTCCTCACCCTCAATACGTATCCTTGGTTTGTTAGAGATTGCAGA
>JBHLOP010000091.1:0-7129 GCA_048940375.1 Promethearchaeota archaeon
AGTAATCCACTTTCTGTTAGAAAGGTGTAGTTACTACTACACGTCTCTTGCGGCATTCAACTATGCGTCTTACCCGCTACCTCCTACAGGCAAGTCATGGGTAGCCTATTTAGACTTGCACCCTCTGGGATGGCCGTTTCATCGATCCCACTTGTCTTCTCAGCGGGTTAACTCGACCTTCGTTACCGAAGTCTTCTCAGAACACAAACTCTCCTATGTGCTCTTCAGCCGCATCCTCGTCATCTGGCAAGTGGACGTGTCGTTTCTGCTCCAGAGCCCTGCCTCTCGACAGGCACCTTTTGATGCCAGAGTACCCGTACGGTGAGTGGAATTTCCTCAGACGAATTCGCCCGTCAGCCGCCCTTCGACTCACTGCCTCTCATATTGGTAGTCGATACTGATTATAAGGTTATGGTCCAATTACATTATGTGAGATCTTTTCTGAGGTGCAAGGATTGATTGGTATAATTCACCATCCTGATTTCTTGAAACATGATACTTCTTTTCCTCGCCCCCATTTTGAGTCTTTTGAAACACCTGAACGTCTAGCTGCGGTATACACCTATCTTCAACAAAAAAATATCTTTGACCACCCAGATATTGACTCTATCTTAGCTAAACCAATCGAAGAAGAGGAGTTATACCGAATACATTCGCCATATCTTATAGATATAGTAAAATCATTATCAAAACGTGGAGGAGGAGAAATAGGCGCTCACACCTATGCTTCCCACGATGCTTTCGATGTTGCCAAACTTGCCGTTGGTGGCACAATCCAAGCTTGTGAGGAAGTACTTAAAAGAAATATTGATCAATCCTTTGCTCTTATTAGACCTCCAGGACATCACTCGGGATATTCAAATGCTGAAGGATTATGTATTTTCAATAACTGTGCCGTTGCAGTAAAATATCTCCAAAGCAAAAATAAACTCAATCGCACACTAATCATCGATCTGGATTCTCATCATGGCGATGGAATTACTGAATTTTTTTATTCGGATCCTAGTGTCATGTACATATCTATACATGAGTACTTCAATGAAACAGATAAAGGAGACATTTTTGAAATAGGCCATGGAGCCGGGAAAGGCTATAATATTAACATCCCTCTACCATTTTTTACCGCAGATCATACTTATTTACGTTGCTTTGAAAAAATCGTCCCTCCACTAGCTAAAGAGTTTACTCCAGAACTTATTCTAGTAGCACTAGGTTTCGATACACACTATGCTGATCCAGTTGGAAATCTTAAACTCACTTCACACATTTATTCAACCATTACTCAGCAATTACACAATTTAGCCGAAGAAATATGCGATGGCAAATTAGCCTTTGTGTTGGAAGGAGGTTATAATATAACTAACCTCCCACGGTTTGTTGAAATTGTTATCAAGACACTCCTTAATCAAGTTTCAGAAATCGAATTTTTTGACAGTTACATGAATTTTAAAGATAGTGATGAAAGTTCCAAAGCTATAAAGCAGGTAAATTTGCTGAGAGGCATACTTTCAAAATATTGGAAGTGGTTCTAGATAAAAATAATATGTCAACGAGGCAGTCTTCATTGATTTGAAACAAAAGAGAAAGGGGAAAAGGGAAGGGGGAGAGAGGGAAAACGGGTGATTGGGGTAGTCTATTGTTGATAATTTTATAGAGAAATCTTACCACATCTAGTTAAATTTATCGTTTTATAGACAACTATTTAAGGTTAGAGACTGATGAGCTGAGTTCACTGATTACGCTGACTTTTTATAGCAGGTTTCCTAAAGTATATGTGCTAGTACCTGACTATTCACACACCACCATCATCACAGGGGAATACTCGCAGTTATGACCTCTCTGACGCAAACTTATCAATTAAAACTCCCACAGGAGACTACATTTCGCCATCAACTGGATTTGCTGCGGGATTTAGTTCTACAAGCCGCTCAACAATTATTAGAGGCGTTATGGTCGGATCAATGGATTGATACACTGGCTTTCACGCGCAAGAAAAAAGCCTACAAAGTCATCAACGAACAACAGGTCTCCTTAACCCTCAATGGATATTTGGTGTATATCCCCTCTCGCATCAGGCGCTGTATTGCCGAGCAGGTGGGACGCATCCTCCGTTCGCAAGCTACCCGCAAACAGTGTTATTATGATGTGTTACGAATCGTGCAACTTATAGGAGTGGAAGGCAACCTCGATAGTTTAGTACGCACCGTAGCCTTCACCTTAGCGAATTTTGAAGGTAAATATTACCGCTGGGGGCTGATCCGTCAAACCTTACGCTTATTCAGGCGATTCTACTATCAACTCGGCCTGGATTTTAACTTCTTAACGCAGTTCCCTTATACGACAGTAGTGAAACCGCAGATTCGATCTTTTATACTCCCGTACAGTTCAGATGACGGGCAGGCCATTCAGTATGACTGGCAGCCTGAAGAAACTCCCTTCACAATTAATATCCGATTGAAAGTCCCCTGCCGTTCTCATCCTTCAAAATGGTCTCACTGGATATGGCGGGAGTTTATCCTGTCACTACCTGAAAAAATTCAATCACGTATTAGCTCACCCACTAGCAAATTATGTGCCCCCACCTTACGCTACATCACGTTGAAAAGCGGCTTGACACTACCCTTCCTAGAATGTGCTTGGTCAATAGATCGCAATTACAACTACCCATCACAACCATTGCGTGCTAATCGTGTGATGGCCACCGATCTGGGAGTGATTAATCTGACGACCTCGGTTATATGTGAAGCTGGGTCGCAACTGAGCACTCCCATCTTCTGGTCGCCTTCTACAGCCATCTTACACAAAATTGAGGCGCTTTATCATCATATCGCACGACTGCAACGCAAGTTAAACCGCTACCCAGCCAACTGGTGTGGGCAGGGCAAACGCAGCCAGGAACTGGAACGGCTGTACCGCAAACTGAACCGCTATCGGGAAGAAATCCTGCATCTGGCAAGTAATCAACTGCTGGAGACCGCCCTGCGCTGGCAGTGTAAAATCATAGTCTTGGAGGACTTGAGGAATTATGAACCGCCGAAACATCGCAAAAAACTCTCCCGCAAACTCTCCAACTGGTTACGGGGTGCATTGTATGACATCCTTAGCTACAAAGCTACACGATTCGGGATTAAGATTGTCCGGGTAAATCCGAGATGGACTTCAAGTTTTTGCCCGCGTTGTGGGGCTAAAGGTGAGAAAATCCGCGATCCACGCTCCTGTCAAGCCATAAAACGAGGTAGATTCTTTTATTGTACCGGGTGTTGCTACCTGGCAGACCGCGATTACATCGCCGCCATAAACATCTATCGTGTGTATCAAGAGAACCGTAAAAAACGCTTTAGTTTAAAACACGCAAAGCCTGTCCCCTATATGGCGACAGGTATCCCGCTCAACCGTCCTAGCGGGGGCTCCACCCACGTTCTTATCGTGAGTGGATAGGCACTATTTCCTTAATAGATGTCTATTGTGAAAGGAACGGTATAGGAGGCGATTCAATTTTCGATTTTTTGACATTAATCCTCTAGATGTATATCCCCTTTTCTCATCTTGAATCGTCTCTTGATGGAATGAGCAATGCCTCTGCTCAAATGAGTATATAAAGACCACAAGAAAGTAGCAGTTTTACCCAAATACCGGAGGAGGAATTTAAAAACCAGCTCAATAAAAAAAGGATAGCACTGTCTTAGTTTTCCAGTATCTAGATCATAAACTAAAGTGTAATGCACTACTTTTCTCTGTGCTTGGTTGTGCCTGACATGTTATTTAAGAAATAGTTTTTCTTTAGAATGTGAGAGATTTAGGAATGCACTGCTTCTAGCATACTCATTCCATCTCTTAACTTGTTGATAACTTCAATGTAATATGTTTCAGCCACTTTGAGAGTTGTTCCTGCTATCGCCTTAACAGCATACCCATTAGCAGTTAATTCAACAAAATATTTGCCTTCATCTTCATATAAGCGCACGAATTTACGTTCTGAAATAATATGAGTCTTGAAAGATTCCATAATGATCCCCTATCTTTTTCGTATAACATCATTCACATCTGTGTTTTTTATTACTTCAGGTAAAATCTTCCACAAAAAGACACACAAAGATGTGAGTTGGCCATTCCAGTTATTTGGGGCTTTAATCAACTTAGAGTGGATTTGATGTTCTAATTTTTAATTAAACAATTTCATTATCCCGAGTCGCCTGTTTTGTCGTTTATTGCTAAGAATGAATATCAGAAACTTGTCAATTGTGATTCTTTGATACCAAAATCTTTATTGCCTATTTTTGGGATTATTTACTAGAGGAAGAGAGATGCTAGAATATCAACAACCGATTCACTATAAGGATTTATATAAAGAAATAAAAGATTTTATTCAAGGCAATACTACTCTTTCAACCCTTAAGGATTTTTTTTCCGTTTATTGGAACAGTGCTCATAGTAACAAAAATATCGATGATGAAATTATTGCCAAAGCTGAAATTCTTAACATAGCTGTTGAAGCGTATGAAAACGGGGATTTTGGAATAGATGATTTACATAAGATATTAAGTAACTATGCTCCAACTCCTTAAGTAAATGTAACCTTTTCATAGGCTTCTTTTTTTGCGTCTATCGCTTTGTTAGTGAGATGCTCATCAAGCCATGCCGAAGCTATCAACACTTTTCCTATTGAATATCCGTATTTACTCGCGAACTGTACATAATCGTCAATTGTGAGTTTCTCACCATTTTGATATTTGTGAAAGGTATCTTTCTCGAAGTTCTCCAGAAGCTTAGGTATCTCATCTTCTGTTAAAACATCTAATGGTGGTTCTTCCTTAATTTCTCTCGATGCAATTTCCTTACATAACTCAAGAATTCGTTGTTTTACTATTTTCTGTTGTTCATTGTTGGGTTCAGGTTCAAGATGTAAATAGATTTGTTCACAGTGACGTCGAATAAAATCTTCTACGGTATTAGTATAAAGAGAAACCACATTTTCTAAGCCTTCTAAATGAGCCTTGACTATACCATTAAGAGCTGGATACGCCTCATAGATCATCTTCTTTACATTTGGAAGTTGGATTATCATCTTTGTCTCATCATATGTGATTTTTTAATGCATTCTTTGGTGTAAAAAAAGGTATTTAAAGTCCACACTTTTGAAAAGTGATTTCAATTAATGCATGCCTTTGAAATGCAGAACTAGGACATTTTCATCGATCTTATCGTAGTTAAATTCGGTGATCTATGAAAACAATGTATGATAAAAAGTACCTCTGCGAGAAAGTTGGAATAGCGATACGATCGTTCTATAGATTATCGTCAATATTGTTAGCTGCCTAAAACTATACCCATAAAAAGATGGGAATGGTTGCCTTATTAACAAAATTAGCACAAGAAGTTATGATATTTCCAATATTTTAACAAAGTAATATAAAGAATGGCTGTAAGTTGCTTATCAAGATAAATTGAGGTTACTATGATGGGATTGTTTACACGAAACGAAAAGAAAGATTCCCTGCCAACAGCTTGTAACTTATCAGACTTAGAAGTTCATCTCAAATACTGGGAGTTCGTATTTTCGCGGTTCGTTCAAGGCGCTACTGAGAGGGCAAAAAAGACTCTGGAAAAAGCAGCAGATTTTATATCCTTAGAACTCTCTCAAAATTTGATGAAACGCCTTAAGAATGGCTTTAATGGAAAAAATATTCAATAATTTAACCTAAGATTATAACTTTATTTTTTGGAGCTTAAGTAACCAGCACTTTTACCCCACAATGCTCCACACTTTTTTTAAAATAATGAGAATGAACCTAGGCATCCTACCTATTGATTAGAATTCTTGGCTGAATCGTATAGCACACTAAGCGACTGGATTGTTAAAAAGAGAAAAAGTACGATGGCAGCTTTAGATAAATTCTGCCCTCTTAGCGATTAGGATTATTTCAACAACTATCGGAAACACTATCAGCAACAAATAGAATAAATATGCAAACGTTGTAGTGGCGATCATACCCCTTGTAAGTGAATTATTTAACAAAAGCATCATATCAATAATAAGAACTATGTTGAATATACTCGCTAAGTAAAGAGCCCAGCGTGAGAGTCTGAAAATTCCGCCACTCGCGATTAGACCCAAAACACCCCAAATTATTGCCACAATACCCATTATGGTCGTCATTGAGATGCCTCCAAGAGTAGTCATGTTAGTAAGAGAAACTACCAAGTAGGTTATGGCTGTTAATAGTGTGACATAATCCACAAAGAACTCCACTATGAAGATTCCTAGTAGATAAGATAATCCAAGTAAGCCGACAAAGAGAGTATCAAGCCCACTAATCAATTGCATGATCCCTGCAAGAGTTATGCCTCCTGTTCTGTCACCCCTTATGTGTTCCACCTCCTGTTCCAGTCACTAGTGCTGTATACAATTTGCAGTATTTCTTACTGAAAAACCCGAATTCTTTCTTTATAAACCCGACGACTTTATTTGTTATTATGACAATGTCATATCATATGACCAAAAAAAATGAAGGGTGAAACACCCTTTCGTATCGTAGAAGAACTCATACATAACATGAAACATCATACTTTCGCCATCACGCTACATAGGTTTTGCATGGACCGGGGTTCTGTCTGAACACTCGGACGTTTAGTGGCTGCAGGCTGAGTGCCTCGGCCCAACAACATTAATCACGACACAACTATCTCCGAAGAGACGGTTGTATACATGACCAAGAGGTTGGAGGGATTTAGGCGAGTGTACAATAGTAAGAGTACGATCTCTGTACCCTCGACACTTACACCTCAGCTCTATCAACCCAGTGTTTTCCTGGAGTCCTCGTCCCCAACAGTTACGGATGGTCACCCTAACTCCTCTGTTGGTGATTGGCCGCCTCTTTTCAGGACTCGCTTCAGGCTTAGATGCTTTCAGCCTTTATCGATTACGGCGTGGCTGCCCAGCGCTGCCCTTTCGGACAACTGGTACACTAGAGGCCGCCGCGTTCCGTTCCTCTCGTACTAAGAACACGCTACCCTCAGGCGACCGACAGTCCTAGCAGATAGAATCCAACCTGTCTCACGACGGTCTAAACCCAGCTCACGTTCCCTTTTAATGGGCGAACAACCCCACCCTTCGACGCTGCTGCACATC
>JBHLOP010000092.1:0-2648 GCA_048940375.1 Promethearchaeota archaeon
TTGGAAAAGATTTCAATAGATTCGAGACATGTAATAATCTTGGAAAAATTTGTATGAGTTGCTCTTACTCCTCCAAGAGCTCGGTTGTTTTGTCCTTTGCCTACAACTTCATGCTGTTCAATTACAGCAATTTTCAATTCACTGAGTTCTCCAAGCGCCATTGCAGTTGGAGTTCCAACACTCCCTGCCCCGATTATAATTACATCAAATTTTTCCATTTCATAACCTCAAAGCATATCATAAGTTATGAAAAACAATCATTTACACAATTTTGATGATTTCTTTGAAGTCACGCGTAAAGACCAAAATGTTTGCAGTTTTTGTTTTTAAGCGTGATGAAGAATTTCGAATGTAGCTTCATCCTTATACATCGATGCAAGCATTTGTCCGCCTACCGTTTCATCACATAGCACTTTTTTGACGCCGATTTTGTATAGATGTTTTACATTCTCTTCTTTAATGACATTGCAAATAATTTCAGTTTTACGATTGAGTCCCCCTATTGCTAAGGCAGTTAAAATAGCGTCTTGATCATGGCCTAAAGAGATTATAGCTTCGTTAACGTCAAAGATCTTAGCTTTCAGTAAAAACTTGTCCTCATATGGTTCTCCTGAGATAAAAACAATGCTCTCTGGAAGATCTTCTGGCCTTTCTTCTAATGGTGCAATACATACCATGTTTTTTGAGCCAATGTCAATTTCTTTAAGGAAATTTTTAATTTTTTCATTATATCCACAAATTAACACTATATCTGTCATTTTCTTAAGCCTCCGCATTTCTTTTTCGGTTTGAATCCCTATTAAATAACTAGCAAATGTACCCGCAAAAATCGCGACCATTCCAATTCCTAGAAGACTGACGAAAACAACGAAAATCCTTCCAGCAAATGTCGTTGGGGTTATATCACCGTATCCGACTGTTGTAAGCGTTATAACTGCCCAGTAAAACGATTCAGCAAGAGATCGACCCTCTAAATAAGAAAAACCCATGGTCGCGACTGAAACGGCAACTAAAATATAAATAAATGCTTTGAAGAAATCTGTTTTTACAAATTTACGAAATACTCTCTTTAAATGACCGACTATGATGAAAATCATGTGATCCCCCGCTTACATTGAGAATCATTCAGTATTATTTAAGTGATGGTTTTCAAAATAAACTTTTATTTTGATGTAAATGAGCTGGCTACAGCATCTGCAATTACATACAAAAGGCGAAAACCCGTTTGAAGCGTCTTTTCATCTTCTTCGTGATCCGGGTTATAGGCGGTAAGAGCTGCTGCTTTTATTCTGAAATTTGCGGCAATCATCTTTATTGCTTTCTCCATTTCATCCAGAGAAAGTCCGTTTGGAGTCCTATAATTAACGCCTGGTGCTTCTTGTGGGTCAATCACATCAATATCAATATGGAGATAAACCTCTTGGACTTGAGAATGAAGTTTAGTAAGCGCAGAATGCAGTATTTTCATTTGCGAATCTTCTTTTAATTCATCAGTGGTAACCACTTGAACCTCTGAATTTTCAAGAAGTTCTCGTTCTTTAGGATCTAGATCACGAGCACCAACGTGCATCGTATGTGACTCCGGGATAGGACTCATATTTCCAATTTGTGTCAAAAGATCTGGATAACACTGCCCAGTTGCAATAGCAAGAGGCATTCCATCGAAAAAACCGCTTATAGAAATTTCTGGAGTGTTGTAATCACCGTGGGCATCAAAATAAATGATTCCAATTTTGGATGGGGTCAACCCAGCAAGTATGCCAAGGATGGTGTTGCAATTTCCTCCTAGCACTAAGGGAAAATATCCCTCATCGATAACGTTTTTTACACTCTTTGCAAGATTTGCATTGATATTGGCAATTTTTTTCAGCATATCATCTTTTTCAGGAACGTCTCTTTTTATGATCTCAACCTTGACTTCAAAACCTTGTTCTAACAGATTACGATCTGCACCTTCTTGAATAAAACGAATTGGCCCCTTACCCATTCCAACCTGTTCCTGCCCTAAATGATATGGTACCTGAATAAGACTAATTTTCATGTTTTGCGTATCTCCTAATTCTAGCCTATTATACAACTCCATATTTTCAAATTCTAGTAAAAGCGAAATCAAATGAGTGCGCTAGGAGCAAAGACTTTAGGATTCAAAAATATATTGATTACAATGATTGAAAGTTTTTATTTGGTTATAGAAAAAATCGTGTTCATCATAAACATACTTTTGAAGAAAAACTAACTTAGAATCTGGCTCGATAAAAATAAAAAATAATATTCTATAACAGATTGTTGAAAAATTAGAAAAATATGATGGCTTTCTTATGTTAAAGAGTACCCGAGAAATTTACTGTATTTTTGGGATGTATTCAAATGCCAATTGATGTCATTATCCTTGGCTCGGGAGATTCTATCGGAACTCCAAAACTTGCCTGCAGGTGTGAAACATGTGAAATTGCGAGGAAAAACGGAATTCCGTTTTCACGAACACGATTTGGAATTTTATTAACGTATTATTCTAACTCTGATCCGACAAACTACACGAATATCCTCATAGATACTGGACCTGACTTAAGAATGCAATTACTTCGAGCAGGAATAGAGGATATTGACGCGATCTTCTGGACGCATATGCATTACGATCACATGGTCGG
>JBHLOP010000092.1:2748-7062 GCA_048940375.1 Promethearchaeota archaeon
GTTCATATGTCAATTTCTGAAGCTACTCAATTCGCACAGATATCAAATGCGAAAGAAACATACTTGATGCATATGTCACATCGATGCAGACCACATAACGAATTAGAAAATTATTTGGAGTCTTACAAGCACATTCATGTTGCTTATGACGGACAAAAGATAAGTCTATAATTAAAAGTAGATTCGGTGACCTGAGTGGTTGATTTACTGCTTATTTACCCATATTTCAACGACGATTTTGCAATTTTTAAGTTCCCACCTTTGGGGATAGGGTACATTGCATCTTACGTTAGGGATTTTGGTGGCTATTCTGTAGCTATAATCGACAGTACCTTTATGAATGAAGAAGATGTCGTTGCAAAGGCAAGAAACTTAAAACCAAGAGTTATAGGAATCTACTCAATGCTAACAATGAAGGCATCATCTCTCAGTATTGCAAAGCAACTGAGGGGATCAACTGACCTGATAATTGCAGGAGGTCCGCTTCCAACAGCATCTCCAAACACATTTCTAGATGAATTTGATTTGGTAGTCCTAGGTGAGGGCGAGGAGACCGTCCTTGATATCCTCAAGTCGCTTGATAATGGGGAGAGCCCCTTAAAAGTCGAAGGAATATGTTATAAAGATGGAAAAAATGGAAAGTTAGTACTGAAACCCTGTCGAACTCCAAAAAAAAATATTGATGAGTATCCCTTCCCTGCAAGAGAACTTTTCGATCATAAAGCATATATGGAATATTTCCGAAAACATCATGGCTACACTATAACCTCGATGATAACCTCCAGAGGTTGCCCTTTTAACTGTGATTTTTGCAGTCGACCTATTTTTGGTACATCTTTCAGAAGTAGATCGTCAATCAATATAGTTGATGAGATTGAGACCATTATTCCTTATGCTTATGATAGAATATGGCTTGCAGATGATATATTTCCGATCAGCAAAAAATTTGGTATTTCGGTTTGCGATGAAATCATAAAAAGAGACTTTGATATGCCTTGGGAATGCCTCTGCAGAGCAGATATAATGAACAAAGAAATTGCTTCGAAGATGAGGAACGCTGGCTGCTATCGCGTGTTCTTTGGTTTAGAATCTGGAAATAATAATATTTTAAAGGTAATGAACAAGCGCCTAACAGTTGAGCAAGCCCGAAAGGCAGTTGAAGTAGTCAAATCTGTGGGTATTAAGACTGGTGCCTTTTTTATACTAGGTTATCCCGGCGAATCTAACGAAACAATGCTCGATACTATAAGATTCGCTTCATCACTTCCACTTGACTATCTTTCACTAACGGTCCCGTATCCTATCCCAGGAACTGGATTGTACGAAAAACTCAAAGATCGACTAGCAGTAGATGATTGGAAGAAGCCATTACATGATCCCATAAAGCATGCTTTACTATACAGATCGGAATTTCCTATGTATAAACTAAAATTTGGAATTATGAAAACGCACGTCCAGCAGTACGTAAGAAGATATTCTGGCTTTGCGTATTCAATTGTTGGTAAGCCCTTTGAATTACTCACAGATTATATCTTCAAACTGATGGGTTAATCTCGTTTTTGTTAAAGAAAAAACTCCAAATTCATCTTTGGAACTTCAAACTGTTTCTTACCATTTTATAAACCTTAAACGAAATAGTAGTTGCTCTGATCTGAAAATATATTTTAAACCGTTTCTCTCCTAAAGTTCTTATAACTCTAAATGCCATATTTAGAAACGTTATCAGGTGAGTTTGATGGAAAAATTTGATGTGATGGTAATAGGTTCAGGTTCTGGAGAAATTATTCTTGATTATGCGTTATCTCATGGTATGAAAGTTGCTTTAATCGAAAGAGGTCCACTAGGAGGCACATGCGCAAATCGTGGTTGCATTCCTAGTAAAATTTTGATATATCCTGCCGATATAGTGGATATCATCAAATATCAAGCTAAGAAATTCGGAATAAACGCAAATATCGATTCAATTGACTTCAAATACATCATGAACAGGATGCGAGGTATTCTTGCAGAAGATCAAAAGCGAGAACATTACGTAAAACAAATACCAAATCTTAAATGGTATAAAGGAATTGGCGAGTTTGTAGGCGATTATACATTGAAAGTCAATGGAACTAAAATAAAGGCAGATGCAGTGTTTATAGTTTCAGGTGCACGTCCTTATATACCCCCTATCGAAGGATTGGATAATGTAGATTACTTAACAAGCGCTACTCTCCTCGAAATTGAGGAATTGCCTAAGAGTACAATCATAGTTGGGGGAGGCTATATTGCTTGTGAATATGCACATTTCCTTTCAAGTATGGGTAGCAAAGTCACTATAGTTCAAAGAGCCCCAAGATTAGTGAAAGAACAGGAACCTGAAATATCTGAACTTTTAAAGAGTGAACTGGGCAAGAAAATGGATATTTTTACTGGTTATGAAGTTAAATCGGTGAGTGAGATTCAAGGTGAGATGAAAGAGGTTGTAGCAGAAGAAAAAGGCACTGGAAAAGAAACAAAAATTAGTGCTGAAGCTATACTAATCGCTGCTGGCAGAATGTCAAATGCGGACCTCCTTAAGCCAGAAAAAACCGGAGTAGAAATAGATGACAAGGGATGGGTAAAAGTAAATGAGTATTTCGAGACGAGCAAAGAAAAAATATGGGCATTTGGGGACGCGATTGGACCTAAATACTATATGTTTAAACACGTCGCTAATTATGAAGCACGTGTAGCTTGGTATAATGCTCATAGCACACTTCACCCACAAGAAGCACATGCACATGGTCATGGAGATCACGCTACTAAAATTGAACCAGATTATCATGCAGTACCGTGGGCAGTTTTCAGCAATCCTGAAATCGCCGGAGTAGGACTAACGCAACAACAAGCAAAAGAACAGCTTGGCGAGGGGAAACTTCTTGTTGCAAAAAACGAGTATAAAGACACCGCCAAGGGTGAAGCGATGGGTAATCCGCCTGGATTCATAAAAATAATCGTTGAAAGAGAAACTCAAAAGATCTTGGGAGCCCATATAATTGGAGCTCAAGCCTCGGTACTCATCCAAGAGATTACCAATATTATGAATTGCGGCGACGGAACGATCTTTCCACTATACCAAGCAATGCACATCCATCCTGCGCTATCTGAGGTAGTGACTTTCGCCTTAGGAAACTTCCAAGAGGTGTGAGTTTTAGTGAAGCAGAATCACTCAGACTTTAATTCTAAATCTGTTAATTAGTGGTGAAAAAATGGTTCAAATAATCAACACAGAAGAATTAAAGGACAAAATGGATAAAAGAGAAGAATTTATTCTTCTTGATGTTAGAGACACACTTGATTATGAAAAAGAACACATAATCGGAGCTGTTCATCTCTTAATTTCAGAGATGAATGAAAAAAAAGTAAATTCAATGTTCAATAAAGAAGACCTAATTATAACGTATTCAGAGGATATTAATTGTCCAGCAAAAAGAATTGCAGCAGAGAAATTAATTGACTATGGATTTAGAAAAGTAATCGCATACGACGAAAGTTGGAAGGCATGGAAGGACGCAAATTATCCTACAGAGTCCTTATAAGGAGTTTTTTGATCCTATCAGATGTGTTGCAGTAATTAAACAGATAAGCATTTATATATAGTATTAAATTCTCTAAAAACCGTTTATATTTAGATTGTAATTTTATAGAACTCCGAATTGAAACTTGATTATCTCTTTAGCAAGATTCATTCGTTTATTTGGCGATGACATTGGGAAAACAGATTAGAGAATCCATTTTTTCAAGGATTATTGATAAATCTGCATTCCTATATGATTTGAGTGTTTTTTTGGTACATTTTGGCGCACGAGGAAGAAGATATGAACTTATACCTCGCTCGGGCGGAAGACTCCTAGAAATAGGTTGTGGGACTGGGAAGAGTTCTTTAAGAGCAAACGAAACTATGCATGTAGATATAAATCCAAAATTTCTGAAAAGAGGTCTCAGAAAAAAACGGTTTTCAAATGCAATTTGTGCAAGTGCATACCACTTACCTTTCAAAGAAAAAACATTTGACTCTATAGTAGTGCCGGATACATTCCATCATCTGTTATTTCACCATAAGCTGTTTAGAGAATGTCATAGAACTTTGAAAGACAATAATGCCCGTTTATGCATATTTGACCCTGTAAAAGTAAAAAAGGGCACAAATAGATTACAATCAACTGCAGATGGCATAACTTGGAATTTTACACTCACAGGATTATTCAATCGAATTTCCAAATTGTCCAAAACACATAAATTTAAAATTCGAAGTTCTAAGATGGCGAAATGTAAGTCTATCATACATTTAAG
>JBHLOP010000093.1:0-7043 GCA_048940375.1 Promethearchaeota archaeon
GTTAAAGGAATTTGTCTTAGTTCATCAGGATTGGTAACATCTTTATGGACGTAAAGACCACACCAGCAACGTTTCATAGCGTCAAAATGTTCCCTATGAAACGGTATGCATGGGCAAACTATCTTCATGTCTTGTTCTCGATTGTACATTAAACCTTGACAAGGACAATAAGGGATGCCATGCTTTTGTTCTAGTAACACTTCTTGCTCCAATAGAAAATCAACTAACTCTTCATCCGGAGTAAACTTGTATCCTAACGGTTCTATTATTTTTTGAAAGAAGTATCTTAATGCTTTTTTTCGTGATTCAATATTCATTATCTTTGCCTCCTATAAGCCTAACAACTTAGTGTATTTCTCTGGATTCCATCCGATTACTACTTCACCATTAATTTTCACGAAAGGAAAATGAAGAGATCCTCCAACTTTGACAATTTCATCTCTAATCCTTTTCTGTTCTTCAGACGATGCCAAATCATAGTCGATGTAATCAAAAGGTATATTTTTTTCTTCAAAGAATTTCTTTGTTTTCCTGCACCAAGGACAAGTACTGAGAGTATATCCAGATACTTTCTTCACTATCATGCCACTCCTTCTATTTTTACGAAAATTTTGCCATCTTCTAATTTCCACTCGTAAATTGGTATTTTAATCTCATTTGCATCCAGAAACTCTCCTGTCTTGATGTCGAATTTCCAATCATGGCACGCACATTTTATTGTATATTCTTCTAAAACACCAACGGCAAGTGGGCAAGCCATATGCGCACATTTGTTCGATATCGCATATATTTGCCCTTCTTTTTTAATAATAAGAATAGACACACCCTTTGGAAATACAAGATTTAATGCATTTTCCTGTAGTTTTTCTGCTTCAATTGCAAAAACCCATGACTCTGACATTTTTTCATCCCTTCTTTAAGACTTTAACAAAAAGAGTTTTTGAAAATAGCTTGATTTTTATAATAAAATCTAATTTAACTAATTTGCTATGTTGACAATTCAGCAAAGTAGTCTAATTACATTATTGAAAAAATTTATCATCTCAATGAACTTATTCAACATCATGTCACCAAAAAGAATTGATGTGGATGAGTATTTCGCCAGATTCGATCCCTTGATGATAGAATTAGGTAAAGAGCTTAGAAAGATCATTCTTAATGCAGTTTCTGATTTGGATGAAGTTATCAAGTGGAGAATGCCAGTTTACGAGAAAAATGGAAATGTATGTTCCATTGCTGTGCATAAAGATCACGTAAATCTTGAATTCTTTCGGGGAATAGAACTCAAAGATCCAAATCAGTTGCTTCAAGGTACTGTAAAAAAAATGAGGCTTTTTAAGATTAAATCTCGTGACGAAATCAAAGTGAACTCCATCAAATCGCTACTAAATCAAGCTGTAAAACTCAATATGCCTTGAGCCAATATCAGCTATCCAAAACAGAAGGGAAATTTTAAACCATTAAATCAGAATCTTGACTTCTGTATTTCTTATTTTCTTCACGAAAACTTCATAAATGAACGCTTGTAAGAATTTGAAAGTTATCTTTTAAGATGCATAAAAATGTTGTCCAATTCCAATTATAGACGTTCGCTTCTGATGACAACAGCAGCTCCTCTTTGTTGGAGCATTGGCGGTCTTGGCATAAGAATTGTGACCACTAATATATGGGAAACAGTATTCTGGCGTGCCCTATTCATGGGGTTAACAGTCTTGATTTTTTTAATCTTAACAGAACGAAAGCATATTCTTCAAACCTTTAAGAGCAGTGGGATTCCAGGCTTGGCAACAGGTGCTTTTCTGGCGATTTCAATGATTTGTTATGTGAATTCTCTCTCATATACTACGGTTGCGAATGCATTGGTACTTCAAGGAACAGCACCACTATTTGCCGCTATACTGGGCTGGTTTTTACTTCGAGAACGAATCAGCGCTGGAACAGGACTGGCTATTATTGTGGTAATTGTTGCTATGGTTTCTATGGTGTCTGATTCTTTGACGGCTGGAATGTGGCAAGGGGATGCCTTCGCATTGGTGAACGCAATATCGCTCGCAAGTTATATTATAGTCGTTAGAAGAACTCGCGAAATCCATTTAATTCCAGCGATATGTCTTGCAGGGTTTATTTCAGCAATAGTCGCTTTGCCAATGATGACTACCTATATAATCTCGGCACATGATCTTAGTATTTTATCCACTCTTGGTGCAGTTCAAGTGGGACTTGGTTCTTGCTTGTTTGTAACAGGATCTCGTAATTTGCAACCTGCCCAATCAGGCCTTTTAACATTACTGGAAACCATTCTTGGATCTCTTTGGGTTTGGATTTTTATTGGTGAACAACCGACGACAATAGCTTTAATTAGTGGCGCAATAATAGTAATTACTCTTGCATTACACACGATTTTTGAACCACGCACTTCTAAAGAGTCCCTAGCTACCGAAATTTAAGAATTTCCACAAATCTATTCTTATTTCTAGGACTTATGGCTTTTTTGATGCCCGATCAGAAATCTAAAGAAAGCTCCAAGCATCCTTGGCTTGACAATTAGTGCTGGAATCCGTCGCCTGCATTCTAGAAATAGCATGAAAAGTAGACCGATCAAGAAAGATAAATGCCCTAATATTAGCAAGATGAATATTCTTTGACCAGCATAGCCAGGGAGTTTTTCACAAAACTTTTCAGCACCCTTTAAATGCACAATAAGTCACCGTTTCTCATATTCCATGTAAAACCCATTTATCTTCTTCTGATCCATATTTTTATACATTGATGCTAATATGGTCTTTTAAATAGAATATAAACAAACAAAATTATGTATAAATTTTGCGTGAAATTTGACGCTTTAAGAGCTTCATCATCTATTTAAATTCTATATAAATTAATAAAAATGGATTTTTTATTAAAAAAACTTTAAACACTAAATAATTCTTGTTTTTGATTGATTAAATCACTTCTTTTTTTGTTATGATAAATCATGTAGATTTTCACCAAGCGTAAAATTTATAAATGAGTTTATTTTAGTATTTCTGTTTGCAAAAGTAAACCATAAAGGTGTGATGCGAGTTTCAGGTTTTCTGAATACCATTAAAATAATACTTAATAAATCTCGTTTTGATAAGTATTAGCTCAATTTTGATGCAGTACTCCGTAAACCGACCGTGTCTTTGAGAAATTCAAGGAGAAACACTTGTAATGAATGAACCCATTGATATAAAAAGAAATCTGTTTAATGAAATAGATAAAGCTTTTTGTCGAGAGGCTTATTGTGCAGATTGTGGCTCAGAGAATGTGATCTGTGACGATACTCGTGGTGAGATTATTTGTAATAACTGTGGGTTAGTTATTGAAGAACATATGATGGATATGGGGCCTGAATGGCGCAGTTACACGGCAGAAGAACGAAAGAAAAGAAGTCGTGTAGGAAGCCCCATTAATTATTCAATTCATGACAAAGGCTTATCAACTATGATTGGCCGTGAAAATAAAGATATTTATGGAAAAAAACTTGCACCCAGCCGACGAGCTGAAATTTATAGAATGCGAAAGTGGCAACGACGGACTCGAACGCACAGTTCTCGTGAGCGAAACCTCATTCAAGCATTAAGTGAATTAGATCGCTTGGCGAGTCAAATGGGCATTCCACGATCAATTAAAGAAGAAGCTGCGATTATCTATCGAAAAGCATTAGAAAAACGAATGAGTCGCGGTACTACCATTGAAGTTATGGTTGCAGCTACATTGTATGCGGCCTGTCGAATCAGAAAAATTCCTAGGACCTTAGATGAAGTTGCAGAACATTCACGCACTAATAAAAAACAACTTGGACAATGTTTCAGACAACTTGTGAGACTGGTTGATGTGGCAATTCCTATTAGTACACCAATTGATTTCATTTCTCGCTTTTCAAATGAGTTAGAACTTACTGGAAAAGCATCAGGACGTGCTATTAAGATCCTCGAAACAGCTAAGAAAGCAGGTATCACTGCCGGAAAAGATCCAACAGGACTAGCAGCAGCAGCACTTTATATTTCAGGAATTTTAGAAGACGAGCGACGAACCCAACGTGAAATCGCACGTGTTGCCCGAGTCACCGAAGTCACAGTCAGAAACCGCTACAAAGAGTTAGTTAAAAACTTGCAGATTGCAGTAGCAGTTTAAATGCTTCATAATAGCTTCTCTTTTTTTATTTTTTCTTTTTTGCCAATACTACAAAAATTTGACAATTAATTCTTTGCTTAGATTCAAAATCTTCTTTGATTTTAGCATAAACAGTTTTTACCGTTCCCTCGGCAGAAACTTTTGAGACAGGCATAATATGTCATATCACATTTTTCACCAGGAAACATGAAGTCTCTAAATATCTCTTAATTCCAGTTAATTTTCTCAGTTATCACGTCGAATAAGTTTTTTGCAATATCTCTTTTTGTAGTAATTGGAACGTGAACAACTTTTCGATTTGTATCTACAATAAATACTTCATTAGTATCATAACCGAATCCGACTCCTTCTCTTCCAATATCATTTGCAGCAATTAGATCAGCTTCTGCGATCTGTAAACGCTCATAGGCACTTTGAATCAATTCTTCATCAGACAGACTATATTCTGCCCGGAATGCGACAAGAAAAGAATGAGGGCTCTCCTTTTTTATCATATCAATAATTTTTGGAGTTGGCTTCAATTTAACCACCAATTCATGTGTCTTTCGAGTCGGAACTTTGTAATTATAGGTTTGTTCTGGCATCCAATCTGCCACTGCAGCGACAGCAATAACAATATCATATTTTCGAGATTTTAACTCTGTGAGAACCGCATCGTACATCTGTTTTGTAGTTTCAACGGAAATTATTTCAGCTCTCTTTGGTGGAACTGCAGTTCCTGGTCCATAAACTAAGGTTACTTCGGCTCCTCGTGATATTGCTTCTTCAACAATTGCAATACCCATTTTTCCAGAACTCTTGTTTGTGATAACCCTCACAGGATCTATGGATTCTAATGTCGGACCTGCTGTGACCATAATTCTTTTTCCACTTAGATCTTTCTCAATTTTGAGTTTACTTATAATTGCATTCACTATTTCCTTTGTTTCGGCAATTTTCGCCTTTCCTTCCTCAAAAACTGGTCCGACAAACTCTACACCTAGAGATTTAATTTTTTTGACATTTTCATTTACGATAGGATGATTATACATAGATTCATGCATTGCTGGTACAATTATGATGGGTATTCTGGAGCCGAAGGCCGTAGAAACTACCGTTGTGACCGGAGTGTCATCAATTCCGCAAGCGATTTTGCTAATAGAATTAGCTGTTGCTGGGGAAACTAAAATTAAATCTGCTTTATTTAAATGTTCACCAGCAAGCAAGATGTGTTCAATTTTACCCGTTAATTCTACCACGACGGGATTTCCAGTCGCCCACTCCATTAAGTAAGGATGAATTATCTTTTGTGCCATAGGGGTCATAACTGTATGAACTTCAGCACCCTGTCTCATAAGTTCCCGGGCGATTTCCGGGCATTTAAATGCAGCTACACTTCCAGTAACACACAGAACAATCTTGTGCTCTTTTAAGAGATTTGATTCACTTCCAATGATGTCTTTTGAAGGATGTATTTCAGTCAAACTCTTCACCCGTATTTTTTGTTGCATTTAGATCTAATAAAGGTTGTTGAAATACTCTTTTAAGGGGTTTCCATAAAGGACGTATATCATTTAAGTATCGCCAACGTTTTCGTACGAAGTCTATCTGATCCAAATCAATTGTGATTTGAAATACCCCTTCCTTTTCCCCCGCCTCTAGAATAAGTTCACCATTAGGGGTCACAACAACACTGTGTCCCGTTACCTTCCGTCCATCAGGGTAATATGTATTTGTATTATTCACGTAAACATAAAAAACTGTGTTTTCCGCAGCCCTAGTTACTGATATATATTTCCATAGGTCATTACGGTTATTGGGGATATCAGAAGGATTAAAAATAATGCTGGCCCCTTTTAATGCTAAATGTCTTGCTATTTCTGGATATATGGCATCAACGCAAATCACGATGCCGATCTTAACGTCATCGACAATGAAAATTGGCGAATCTTTCCCAGGATATACGAACTCTCTTTCTCCTGTAGCTGCAGATGGAAAGCGCTTGTCATTGAAGCCTATAATCTTACCAGTTCGATTAATTAGGTGAGAGGTATCGAAGATCTTATCCTCCCTACGGTTAAACAAACCACCAGTCAAGAGATTATAATTATTTTTATTGGCAATTTCGCTTAGAGATAAAAGTAGAGATTCGTATTCATTTGTTTCTAAGATTCCACCAGTCCATATTTCTGGTAAGCAGGCAATGTCTGTATTTTCTATTCTTGAGAGTATTGAAAGCATGTGTTCAACATTTTTGGCTTTGTTCATGTGATCTCGATCAAATTGAACCAAGGATACACCTATTTTCATTTGCTGCCCCACATAAGAATTTTCTTGAATTATTATTGATCCAAAAATTAAATTCTTTTCTTTGTTGCACAATTCAGTTCTCAAATTTTTTTATCTTTCCGGCGCTTGGCGTCCTTTTGGAATCTTTTTGTAGTTATGGACTCGGTATGAAATTAGTGAGATCTCTAACTTCTTAATGCAAAAAATTGTAACTAATGATATAACAGACCTACGAGAATTCAAAAACGTCTTCATTGAGATGTTGACGTACAAATAGTTATTTTATGTAATGCTAGATAATGATATTTTGTTATGAAAAATTTCCTTAGTTCTTAGCTGTCAACAAGCGAAATCTAATAAGAGTAGGTGTGTCATATATAATGGTTATGACAGTGTCATTGTTAATGGAGTAGGGAATTATGCAACGAGAGCAGCCTAGAATAGGAGTATATATCTGTCATTGTGGAGGAAATATTAGCAATTCCGTTGACGTTAAAAGAGTTAAGGATAACATTTCTAAGTTGGAAAATGTGATAGTAACAGAAACAAATGAATATGTGTGTAGCAATCCTGGACAAGAGAATATCAGAAATGATATTAAAAAATATAATTTGAAT
>JBHLOP010000094.1:0-6997 GCA_048940375.1 Promethearchaeota archaeon
CTATGTTTATTATGATTTTAGGAAATTTCTTGAGATATCTAAGATGCTGGACATATTAAACGAACTGAAAGAAAAACTTCTCTTTTTTTTGAATAAAATGAAGGGGAAAAACGGATTTTACAAATATTCGTTCTCTGGAGATTTATACGATGAAAACGTACATTGGGGGCTTGGAAACTCCGTTTTTGCTTTAAAGATATACTATATGATTGACGCCCTCGAACAAATCGACATAAATGCGATTTATGACTTTATTGTTTCATTTCAAAAATCAGATGGGTACTTATACGATGACTATTTACATAGAAGAACACTTTCATGGAGAAGGATTTTTCGCTCACTAAAAAACCTTCGCTCAAGAAATGGATTCAGAGAAAATGAAAAAAGGGCTGAAACAAGACAATCCTTTTCCACACTTTTTATGATTAATAAAAAACCACCTATTCCTTTCCAGAATTTCCCAAAATCAAAGAAATCTATTGATAAATATCTCTCTTCCTTAAATTGGAATATGCCATGGAATGCAGGCAGCCATTTTAGTCATTTAATTTTCTTTTTATCAAATATGAAGAAATTTTACCCTAACTATTTTGATTACAATGTGAACGAACTGATCAATCATGCCCTAGAATGGTTAAATAGGCTTCAAAGGAATGATGGAAGTTGGTATATAGGAAATACGACATTAAGCCAAAAAATTAGCGGTGCTATGAAAATAATTACAGGATTAAATATAATGGGTGAGCCAATTAATAATCCAGAGAAACTCCTAGATTTAACTTTAAAGGCTATAAATAATAGACAAGCATGCGATAACTTTAATATTGTCTATGTTCTGTATAACTGCGCAAAAACGCTCAATTTCTCCTATAGACATCATGAAATTGAAGAATTCTTTAAGGAAAGGTTAGAAATCTACCGACAATATTATCATGAAGATATTGGTGGATTTTCTTTTTATCCACATAGATCAGATAGTAGTTATTATGGAGTAAAAATAACAAAAGGATTAAATGAACCTGATATTCATGGAACTGTAATGTTTACATGGGGATTAGGTTTTATCCTAGAAGCTTTAGGCATTAATAAAGAGATAGGTCTGAAATCATTCGAACCATAAGATTTTTGTTTAAAATATAAGGAATGAATTCTCTACAAAGCGAATTAAAACTTTAAAAATAAACCTGCCGGTTACAGAAAACATCCTGAACTGTAAGATATGAGCAATAGTTAGCATGAGTGAAAGATATGTATAAAGTATTTTTAACAGGCGGCGAACCAATTAAATGGGCAACTGATGATGACCTCAATCTCTTACGTAAATGTTTATCACCTTTCTGTGAATTCACCAATCTTCAAAATTGTGACATTATTCATTCAGTGAACTGGTATTGGCTAAGAGATATTGATCCTAGATATCTTGCGGAGAAATATGTAGTCGCACACATCCCACATGATATTAGGCACATGCTGATGCGTCCAGATTATCATAGGATACTGCCGTTTGTGGACAAATGGATTGTGATGTCAGAACGGGCAAAGAGAATGCTTAAAAGTGTAGGTCGTGAGGCGACTTATGTACCTTACACTGTTGACTCGGAGATATTTCACAAACTAGATAGGCGAGATGAAAATTTAGATGAGTTTCGTAGGAAATATAGAATACCTAATGATAAATATCTCATAGGAAGTTTCCAAAGGGATACCAAAGCTAAAGATCTTAAAACACCTAAATACATGAAAGGACCTGATATTTTTTTTGAGATGATCAAAAAACTCTATCAACAGAAAACAGATATTTGTGTAATATTAGCCGGGCCGCGAAGGTTTTGGCTTATCAATCAATTTTTGGAATATTCAATACCTTTTGTCTATATCGGAGAGAGGCTAAAGGAACTGAAAGACGACATCTTCATTAATAATCTTCCACAAGAGACTGTCAATTATCTCTATAATATAATTGATCTTTATTTGGTAACTAGTCGCTTAGAAGGAGGACCAAAAGCGCTGACAGAATGCGCTGCAACTAAATGCAAGGTAATTAGCACAAATGTTGGTCATGTTGCTGATATCTTGGCACCAGAAGTTATCTACTACGATCCAATAGAAGGGAACGACTTAATAATCAACGATATTGAAACTAATAGTTTATCAAAATTTATAGGACCTAATTCTAGAAAGGTATTGGAAGAACACTCACTGGAAAAAGTAAGGGGATATTGGGAGCGCATTTATCGTGAATTGATCAGCAGAAATATGCGAACAAAGACTGTCAATAGACAGATGGTTGAAGAAAAAACTGAGGTATCCTTTTTTGATCGTTTACATAAAAGATTGAGTAAACTTGGAGTCATCACAATTTTACATACTTTTCATAAGCCACCTTGGGGTGGTGGCAATCAGTTTCTAATTGCTTTGAAGAAAGCAATGCAAGCTAAGGGATGGAAAATCTCCACCAAACTGAGAAGCAATAATAAAATTTGTCTATTTAATTCCTTTTTGTTTGATATGAACATCTTAAAGGATTCTGGAGTAAATTATAATCGTATATGCATGATAAATAGAGTGGATGGACCCACATTTTTAGTGAGGGGTAAGGATAAAGACATTGATGATGCGATATTTGAACTTAATGAGATGGTAGCTGATTTTACTGTATTCCAATCTTATTGGAGTTATCAAAAAACTATTGAAATGGGGTATAATCCAAAAAGACCCATAATCATTCCAAATGCAGTAGATTCAACAATTTTTCATAGTGAAGAACGAATTCCATTCTCTTCAGCCCGAAAGATTCGCTTAATCTCTACAAGCTGGTCACGTAATCCACGCAAAGGATTCGAGGTATATAAATGGATTGAAGAAAACTTAGATTGGAGTAGATTCGAATATACTTTTGTAGGTAATACTCCCTTTGAATTTGATAAAATTTATCATGTTCGCCCACAGCCTTCAAAAGCACTGGGAAGCATATTGCGCAATCATGACATCTATATTACTGCTAGTAAGAATGATCCTTGTTCCAATGCCCTTCTTGAAGCTTTAGCATGTGGTTTACCCACACTTTATCTGAATGAAGGAGGTCATCCTGAGATAGTAGGATATGGAGGACTTGGATTTAACAAAAACGAAGAGATTCTGCCATTATTGAATCGCTTAGTGAAGAATTATGAGTTATATCAAAACCTAATTTCCATTCCTACTTTAGATGAAGTAGCAGAGAAATATCTCTCACTTTATAAAGTATGGCAGATTCTGAAGAATGATACTTCTCATATTACTTGAAATAAATAGAAACTAACTTTCATTAGTGTTTATATCGGTCTTAAAACTCTTGATTGAGATTGATAAAATCGAGTTCAAAAAGGAGTTGAAGAATGAAGCTATTGATGGTAGGATTTGATGGACTGGAGCCTTCTATGATCATGAAACTTCCAACATTTGGAAAGTTTCGAAAGAAACTCCACCTTTTACATACCGTGCCGAGTACGATGACAGAGGAAGCTTGGGGGGCAATGTACACAGGTCGACCTCCATCACAGATCAATGTGATCGCTTTGTCTCGCGATCCAGATAGCGTTTCAACGCTTAAAGGGATTGGTGCACAGACAATATTCGAGGCTTTAGGAGAAGCAGGATTACGAATTGGCTGTATTGGAATGCCAATGACGTTTCCTATTAAAAATATTGATGCTTTCATGGTTGCTGGTTTTCCGATTACGGCTCCTCAATATCGAGATGATGATGAGTATTTCTATCCACCTGATATCAAAGAAATCGTCTTATCAACATATTATGCTTACTTATGGGCTAATGAGGAAACACCTCCTCGCAAAGAAGCTGTTACATTTGAAGCCATTGATTATTCAATTGAAAGAGAATTGGAAAAAATAACTTGTGTTCGCCAAATATTGAGGAAACTTAATCATATTGATTTGGATTTCTTAGCAATTGGTTTTTCTTTTACCGATATTGCGGCTCATTGCCGGAGAATTTATCCCATTGATCGAACCTATAAAGCAGCAGATAAGGTGCTACAAGAGATCATTGAGACCTTTGGATTCGATAATTTACTAATCGTTAGCGATCACGGGTTAGCTATGGTGCCTTGGCGAGGCAAACCGTTTATAGAAAACCCTGAAACTACCCATCGTCGGTATGGCACATGTATTTGTGTAGGAAAGGATCTTGAACTCGCGTTAAAACGAAGCAAAATTAAAAAATATCTAAAGTTTATCCGGAAAACGCGAAGCCGTCCAATTTCATGTATATTAAAACTTTTCCGAAAACTTAAACGTGCATGGAAATACAGAGAATATGGTATTTTGTTTTACCTACTTAGTTCTATTGATATCACTGATGTGTATAGCCTTATAGCCAAAGTCTTTGGACTCCCACAGAAATCAAAACTTGTGAAGCAAGAAGGTGAATACACTGAGGATGAACTCAGGTCAATCAAGAACCAGCTGGAACTTTTGGGATATATGTGAACTTTTAAACAAGTAAACAAGTGTTCAATTTTTATTAATATCTCCAATTTGATGAACGAGCATATTAAATTCTTTAAGTGTTACTTAAGTGTGGCTAGATTAATCTGAGTGGTTTAATTATGATCAATGAACCGATGATTAGCGTAGTAATGGCAGTTTATAATAGCGAAAAATATGTTCAAGAAGCTGTGGACAGCATTCTCAAGCAGACATTCAAAAATTTCGAGTTTATTATCATAAACGATGGATCTACCGATAAAACACAAGAAATTCTTGAGTCTTACAATGACCCACGTATTGTTCTGACTCATCAAAAACATATGGGGCTTACAAAATCATTAAACAAAGGAATCGCTTTAGCAAAGGGTAAATACATTGCACGACAGGATGCTGATGATATTTCACTTCCGGATAGGCTCAAAAAGCAAATCGAATTTTTGGAACTTCATAAAGATTTTGCTCTACTTGGCACTGCAGCCCAAATCATAGATATTAGAGGTTTTTATTTAAAAACAATCAAATATCCAACAGACCATTCTTCCCTAAGGATTGCTATTAAACGTTCTAATCACTTTTGGCATGGTTCGGTTATGTTCAGAAGGCAAAGTTTTTTCGAATTAGGAGGCTATCAAGAAATATTTTTTACAGCACAAGATTACGACTTATGGTTGAGGTTTGTGGAGAGGTTTAAGGTCGCAAATCTATCGGATCCTCTCTACAAATACCGTCTTAACTATCTTTCACTTTCCTTTAAAAAAATTGTTTTTCAAAGGAGAATGGCAATATTTGCAAGAGAGTTGGCTCGTGCAAGAGAAAAAGGGATTAAAGAGAGGCAGATCATCAATGTATTGGAGAGTTTCTTGAAATTACCCTTGAGCGTGACTGAAAAGAGAGAAATAATTCAAATTTACAACCCATGGGTGAGATTGTTATTGAGTCATAATAAGAAAGACCAGGCCTTTTTATTGATGAATGAGGTTTTTGGATATCATCCCTCTAGCCTCTTTAAAATACTTTTTAAAATTACAAAAACGCTCAAATCAGCATTCTTTTTTGAAGCGCTTATAAGAATGTGGTTCTTCCTTGAGAAGCTTAGAGGATCAAGAAAAAAGTCAAAATATTTTAAATACACTACTGTCCCTCTACTCCCGCTGGATTTTTCTTATTAATATTTATCAGTTTTATTCTCTTTTCAAATTATCTGAACCATTGCTTTAATCGTACTATCACTCTAAACGAGTAATATGCAGCAGCATTCACTATAAGAAAGATCGCTGCGAGTGATATTCCGAAAAAGAGGCCTGGGATTGCACTATTTATTAGCGTGTATGGATTCATTTCACCAAGGCGCATTATTCCTCTGGCCATTAAAGGAATCATAATTATATACATGGGCGTGCGTATCCTTCTTGAGAGTTTTCTGGTTATCGTTAATGGAACCACAGACGCGAAGAAGAGCATTATGCCACGTGAATAGTTTCCTAATTCCAAGAAATTAGAGAATGTCTGAAGAAAGAGTGAAATATCCCCAGCCACTATTCGGGGCGCTCCGGTGACAGGACCAATGCCCGATGTAACAAAAACTACAGCTAATCCTATAATGAATGGACCAAAATAGGGGGATACAGCAAGCACGGCTATCCCTCCTAGTAGGCACACAAAAAGTGTGAAATCGAGTTTTATGATATTGTTGTTGTGATTAATTAGGATTATTGTAACTATTCCTAAGGCGCTGAATGCAGCACGTAAAAGATTGCCTCCTCCGAAAGAAGGAAACGGTGGAGGAAGACTTGGAAGATATCCGACCACAGTCATTGGATATCCGTCAACAACTCCTGATGCGCCATGAACTGAAGGAAGGACTGTTAATAACTTACCTACAGCAAACAGAGTTATCATACTAAAAGAAAATACCGCAAAAGTTGATAAAATCGCTTGTAAAAACACCTCAGTTATTGATTTTGTAGATGGAGGTGTTGCAGCTGCAGTTACTACCATTCCAGCGGCATAGAAATGTAAAAGGGATAGAAATGCAATAATGGAGCAGGTTTCTATAAATAATTCAGAAGATGGTTTATATAAACGATGAAGCTTTTGTCTCTGATTGTATATATTTCTAACCTGTCCGTTTACATTTCTCAATGGGACTATCTTTAAATTATCACCTCTTCCAGCTTCAAATTCTTCAAGTATAGCTTTTGCAAGTGGTGTGTCTTGTTGTTCCATTAATATTATTACCCTTACACCTGATTCAGAAGATAATATAATGTCATCTACGATATATTGCGCTGGATTTGGATGATATCCTACGATGAATGCATCAATTTGTTTCACATCTCGTAATTGATTTAATCGTTTTTGAACTGACCAATAGTGAAATACCTTCGCATTTGGATAGTCGACGTGAATCACTTCGGAGACTTCGTCAAAATTGTCTGCGATGACAATAATTGTTGCATCTGGATTTGGTCCTACTGATATTGATAATGAAACCATTAACATAGTTG
>JBHLOP010000095.1:0-6932 GCA_048940375.1 Promethearchaeota archaeon
AGTAACGAAATTTTGAACCACATTTATTATGATTTTAAACGCCTCTTTCTAATAAAATTTAGGATTACCTAAACCTAAACTTCCTGTTTAAATCTCCCTTTTAAATCTTCATGCAAACTATCTTGTATTTTAGGTATACCTAAATTTCATATAATTAAAGTTTACCTAACTTTTAAACATATCCCTGTTTACAAAAATTACAATTAATTCAAAATGGAAATAACTCATACAAACGAATTTGTGGAGAATTAAACAATTTTAATTCTTTTAAGACTAACTTGATAACTACTGAGATTGCGACAAAACATAATATTATAAGTCAGATAAATCTAAAGTTTAATAGAAAATATTCCACTGTCATCTATAACTACGACTGTGGAAAGACCTCTGAATGAGGTACAAATTAATGACAAAAACAATTCTATCTGAATCGGATATTGAACTACTTGCAAAGTTCTTTAAAGCATTGGGAAATCCAATAAGACTAGTTGGGTTGAATGAAATGCTTAATGGGAACAATAGGTTAATTGATATCGCACAAGAGTCAGGAAAGATGATTAAAAAGCGCAAACAAGGCAAACCCAATAATAAGTTTCGAAGTAGCGATATTGCGGAGCATATCAAAAAACTTTATACTGTAGGTCTAGCTAACAAAGTAGGAAATAGTCCGAAGGATCTTTTATACCTCCCTAGCAATGAGAAACTGATTAAGAAGTACTTGAAGCTATCACGTGAATTTGCAGAGTTAATGGCGATATCCAATCAACTTAAAGAACTGCAAGCAACATCAGAACAACTCAAACATGCAAAAGACTCAATACAGATCGATGATTTTTCATCAGCCTTATCAGGAAGTCTACCAAGTATAGATAAACTAATTAAAGAGAAGAAAAATGAACTGAAGAAAAAATCTGCTGCTTTTGAGCAAATGCTAACATAAGCAGATAACGTACATTCTAACTAGGATACTATAATGAACTAATCGCGTTTATTCCAGCAAGATATCCAGTTGTAAGTGCGACGCCAAGACCAGATTTTTCACTTATATAATCATAATTGGCAAGAATTGACCCTGCTGCGAAAAGGTTTGTAAGTATGTCTCCAGTTTGAGTTATTGGTCTCATTGACTGGTTTACTTGAATTCCAGCAAATGCAATTCTATGATTTCTGGACTCAAGACGTTTTTCTGAGAAATTTTTCTTATTATCCCTGTGCACTGGTAAATTGAAAATGGGTTCGGAAAATTTGTTTCCATCAAAATATAACCCTTCTGCGATGAAACTACCTGATGCAAGTACATAAACATCTGCTTTAAACGTCTGTCGATAAATATCAGCTACTGTTTCCAATGTTTTGCACTCATTATTTTCGATATGTGCACTTAAAACTTGAAGACCTCTGTGAATCTCAACGCCAACGTCATTGGCAGCACTTTCTAAAATTTGTTGAAGTCTCTGTCCAGGCACTGATGGTGGGAGAGATAGACATTCAAACACTGGAACTTCAAGTTCTTTTTCGAGTCTTATAAGATTTTTAATCCAGTTCTTGTATCCCAATATTGCAGGAACAACCGCAGCATCTACATTTACATCCGTTATTAATTCTTTAAGTTGTTCAAGAAATCTTGAAAATGCTTCTTCAGTGTCTAATGCTTCAGCAATTTCTATTGATGTAATCTCTTTATCTTTTCCTAAACTGGGGATCGTTATTTCTTTTGCAACGATTTCATTGGTTGTAGTCTGCCTTAAAAAAGAATTTACAACGTAGTGCAATGATTTTGCAAAAAATTTGGCATTAAATTCAGCATAACCCCGTACTCCAATTGCCATGAGTTTTGCATCTTTGAAGTCGAGAAGATTGCCGTGCTTCATTGTCACAGGAATTATGCAACTTGGTCTATATGTACCGAAATAATTTGATAACACGACATTTTGAGAAGTATCACCAACGTAAGCCATGTTTGCGACTTTAAGGAAATCATTAATAGAATCTTTCACAATTTCTAACGCCTTTTTATCGTCTCCATTGCCTAATATAGCGTAAGGATGCTTTGGTGAAGTTCTAATCAGATTTCTAATTTCATTCTCTGGATTAATGACTAATTTTTCTTGAACATATCCAAGGAGATCTATTGCACCCGTGCTCATATTTGTAGTTCCTAAGCCTCGGCTGAGAACAGCAACTTTCTTTCCTGCTTCAGCGATTTTTCTAGCTGCAGTCAGCCCAGCCATGCCAGCGCCAATAACAATTGCATCGTATTGAGTAACCATTACTGTCGACTCTCCAAAATTTTTTCGTATAAGTGGTCATAATTGCCAACGCAACTAAATACTGATTGGTTTAACAGTTCTTGTCGAAGTTGGTTCATCCAAAGAACAAATTTCGTGCCTTTCCACCTTTCCTCAATGAAGTCAATGATTGCTTTTTGTGTATCACCTATTTCATTATCTTTTGAATACTCAAACAATTGATACGCAAGTTTTAGAGTACATAAACCACCTTGACAAATTCCAAATCCAGCTTGTGTTCTTTTGCAGATATCTTCTAAAGTATAAGCCCACAATTTGTCAATAGTATATTTCACTTCTGCATTCGACACATATTCACACGAACATGTCGTTAATCTTATCGCAGGATTTTCTTCCATATTAGCAAAAATTGTCTTAGCTGCGGCCCCCCATCTCCCAATTGTACGTTCTGCAAGAAGCCAAGGGATTTTCAGTTTTTTAGCAATTTCCACAAAATTAAGATCATGTTCTTCTGCACCAGGAAGTTTAGTTTTATGTGTTACACAGTTAGCGCGTATTCCTAGTTTTTTTGCTACAAGATCTGCTGTCTTTTCTGCCATAAGCCTGTAGGTTGTAAACTTACCTCCTGTAATTGTAATTAGTCCAGAAACGCCATCCCTTATCTCATGATCAAGTACTTTAAACGTCCTACTAATTTCTCTTCCTTCTTCACCAGGCTCAGCTCCAAATAATGGTCTATTACCTGCGTATGCTCTTACCATTCGGGCTTCTTTGACAAATGGAGAAAGGACAGCTCCTTCGCGAATCATTTCATTAACTTCGTCTACTGTGACTGGATATTGATCAGGATCTTCCATAGAAACTGACGTTGTCCCGATAATAGCTGTACTGATATGGGGAACAATGATATCACCATTCGCAGGAAAACGAAGTCTGTTAACTACTCTTGTGAAAAGTCTTCGATCAATTACGACCATAACACCTTTGGACGGTGTCATGGGAATGTGAATATCAGCTAATTTAGCAATTTCTCCAGCCCAAACTCCAGTCGCATTGATCACAAAATCTGCATATAAATCATAGATATTTCCATTTCTTTGATCTTTAACCCGTACACCTGTAATCGTCATATTATCTTCATGGAGCGCTATTATCTCAGAATATGTTCGAATAGACGCACCTAACTGCGCCGCTTGGAGAGCTGTTCCTACAATAAGTCGGAATGGATAAGCACTTCCATCATTAACGTAAAATGCAGATTCTACATCTTCATTGATAAATGGTTCCATTTGAAGTGCTTCTTTTGGCGATAATTCTTTTGTCTCAACATTGCATTCTCGACAACCTTGAATGAATTGATCTTTATATTCGGGATCGTCGATTCCAGAAATTCCTACAAAAAGTCCTCCTGTAAGGTGAACTGAATTTGATGCTATTTCTAGAAGAATCTTACTTTCCTTAGCGCATTCTCTTGCCGATTCCTTATCTTTCACAACATATCTGCCACCGCTATGGAGAAGACCATGAAGTCGTCCACTTGTTCCGCTGCTCAGATCATGTCTTTCAAGTAAAACCGTTTTTAATCCTCTTAGCGTAAGATCTCTAGTTACTTCTGCTCCAGTTGCCCCTCCTCCAATAATTATCGCATCAAAACGTTCCATAAAGATCTCCTCTCGAATAAGAAAGAAAATAAAAAAAGTACGGGGACTGCTGTTCTTTTATGTTTCAATCCAACTAGTTGCACGTTTTACTGCTTTTTTCCAGCCTTCATACATTTCTAACCTTTTATCCTCGCTGATTTCTGGTTCAAATTGTCGATCGATGCCCCAGTTTTTCTTAAGATCTTCTAGATCCTTCCAATATCCTACAGCTAAGCCAGCAGCATATGCTGCTCCAAGTGCTGTTGTCTCATCTACTGTGGGTCTGATGCAAGGGACTCCTAGAATATCTGATTGAAGTTGCATTAGAAAATTGTTTTTTACAGCACCACCATCTACTTTTAGCGCTGAAAGTTGGATACCAGAGTCTTTTACCATCGCTTCCAATACATCTTTGGTCTGATAACAAATAGATTCTAACGTAGCGCGAATTAAATGTTCCCTTGTTGTTCCTCGTGTTAGTCCAACTATTGTTCCTCGCGCATACATGTCCCAATAAGGCGCTCCTAATCCTACAAAAGCTGGAACGAAATAAACACCGCCAGTATCTGGCACAGACGATGCTGCCTCTTCTGTTTCAGCTGCATTTTGAATAATTCGTAAGCCATCTCTCAACCATTGAATAGCCGCACCTGTAATAAAAATTGAGCCTTCAAGCGCGTAAATAGTAGGCTCTCCTGATAGACCATATGCTACTGTCGTTACTAAACCACTTTTGCTAGGTACTGCTTTTGTGCCTGTGTTCAATAACATAAAGCAGCCTGTTCCGTATGTATTCTTTGCATCCCCAGGCGAGTAACAGGTTTGCCCAAACACAGCGGCTTGCTGATCTCCTAAATCTCCGCAAACTGGGACCTCTTGGTTAAAGAAGGTATCTTGCGTAGTATGACCGTAAAGATTCGTATCAGAACTCGGTCTTGGCTCTGGCAACATTGCCCGTGGAACACCTAATTCCGCAAGGATCTCATCATCCCAATCAAGTTTTTTAATATCGAAAATCATCGTCCTGGATGCATTTGAATAGTCGGTAACATGTGCCCTTGTCAAGTTCCAAATGATCCATGTATCAATATTGCCAAATAGTACTTCGCCAGTTTCAGCTCTATCACGTACGCCAGGATCATTATCGAGTATCCATTTGATTTTAGGGCCGCTAAAATATGCGTCAATTACCAGCCCTGTCTTTTCTCTTACCATTTCTGAAAGTCCCTTTTCTTTAAGTTCATCACAGATTGGAGCTGTACGGCGGCATTGCCATACTATTGCATTATAGACTGGCATTCCAGTTCTTTTGTTCCATAAAACAGTTGTTTCTCTTTGATTTGTTACACCAATAGCTTGTATCAACTTTGGATCAATATTCTTGGCTTCTAATGCTTTCCTCATTACCTTCTGGGTTTTTGACCAGATTTCTAAAGGATCATGTTCTACCCATCCTGGCTTTGGAAAGATCTGTTCATGTTCCTCATAAGCAGAACTTATCACGCTTCCTGAATGGTCAAAAACCATAAATCTAGTGCCAGTGGTTCCTTGATCAATTGCGGCGACATATTTTTCTTCACTCAAATTAAACCCCTCTTTTTGATATTCTATATCAAATTTTTTACAAGTAAGGACTGTTATTCAGCTCAAGATATTTAAGAGTGTTATATGAAATTAGTCTTAGGAAAGTTTAGAACTTTCAATACTACAATTAAAGCAATTAAGTAAGAAAGGGTGCTTATTGCAATTTTAAAATCTAATATAAACCGTGTTTTTAAATTTCAAATTAAAAGAGCTAAAGGTGGGTAATCATGTTAAAAGATCCTCAACTTGAATGGTTTGAAAATAATTTAAGACCTGAGCAATCGAATAGAGTTGTGTTGGCCGGTGGAAAGGGTCCATTCAGTAATGCAGATATTTCTTGTTATGTTCTAACTTATAAGACGTTAGAAGAACTTTACAACATTGATGATGCATTTAAGACTAAAGTTGAAAATAGTGAGTGTGTATTTATCAAACCAAATTTAACTCAACCCCCATCTTTTTTTGAAGACGATGAAAAACTAGATCGACCATTTTCCAACGGAGTGAATACAAGTGTTTTTGCCTGTCAGGCTGTAGTCGATTTTCTATTTGAAAACGATGTACCAAATTGCTATATTGGTGAATCCGTCGTTTGGACCTCAACAACACACGATACTTTTGTTGAGTGTGGATATACAGAGTTGTTTTTAGAATACGGCGATGCGGTAGATTTAATCGATCTGAGAACAACTGAGGAAGATGTTGAAGTGGGCATGTATGGAGCTGTTAGTGAAATTGATAAACCAGAGGCTCAATTAACTATTCCATTAGAAGGGGATTATGCAGTAACTGCTCGAAATACGGTTATACAGTGTCTAAAGAATACAAAGTTCGAAAATAAATTAGATAAACTTATTGACAACAATCTCAGTTTTACTCTAAACAAAACAATTGAGGACATTGATCTGTTCATTAGCGTGGCTAAATTAAAGACTCATACTCAAATGCTTTTCTCAGGTGCGATTAAAAACAGATTCGGACTTTTGGAACCACCCTCAAGAAGACATGCTGCTCATTTACGGATAGATCCATTATGGCGGGATCAAACTCGCTACGAACTAGCTATAAGTTTTGAGTATTTAACAACACTCATCTGTAATTTAGATCGAGCATTGACTACTTTTTTTGAAAAAAGAAAGATAGGTCAATTAGATATAATAGAAGGTGGATTTTGGGCGCTTGAAGGAGATGGACCTTTGTGGCATGGGCATGAACGCCGTGAAAATGTTGTACTAGCTGCATATAACAATCCCTTAGCCATAGATACTATAGCTGGAGAACTTATGTTCACAGATATTGCACCTTCAGATACTTACCAAGAACGATTTAAATACCATGCTTCCGCATTTTTCGAGCGAAATAATCTACTGAAGGAATCTATTGCACTTAAAGCTTTAGAAGATGACCTTTTCGACTTCTATCCTATTTCATATGCTCAAAAACAACATTTGGGCGAATC
>JBHLOP010000096.1:0-6902 GCA_048940375.1 Promethearchaeota archaeon
TCTTCCTCTTCCTCTTCTTCCTCTTCCTCTTCTTCCTCTTCCTCTTCTTCCTCTTCCTCTTCTTCCTCTTCCTCTTCAAACCCATATAAGATATCCGGTTCTAGGTCATCAATCTCTATATCGAATTTTTCGATAATCATGTCAATTATTGCAACGCGGAACATCTCAGAACGAGAGGCGTAATAACCTCTATCAATTAATTCGTCCATGAAGCCAATCAAGTTTTTTGGAAGTTTTACTTTGACCTTTACTTTTTTAGCCATACACCATTCATCCTTTTTATTGGATACTTTTCCAATAATTTGATTAATTAACCTATAGTACACAGGTATAAAAAATTAATTTCAATCAAAATCATATTGTACAAATATTAAAGCGCTTTAATGAATAAATAGATTTCACAGAGTTTTTCATAAACGGAGGTAATCCGATGTCGACGTTTTGGCGTACATCAATATCAAAAATAGAACCTAGTAAGATTTTAATCAGGGGTTATCGTATTGAGGATTTGATTGGTACGTATTCTTTTGCAGAAACAGTATACCTTCTTTTCACAGGTAAACTTCCTAATGAAGGAGAAGGACGCATAATGGACGCAATGCTAACATCATGTGTAGATCATTCGCTAGCATCACCATCAACTGATGCATTACGTTTTGTTGCCGCATCGGGGACTTCAATACAAGCAGCAATCGCTGCAGGTATACTCACATTTGGTAAATATCATGCGGCTTCTATTGAGCCATGTGCTCTAATGCTACAAGAAGGAGTCACTGCATTAAATCAAGATCCACAATTGAATATTGAAAAAGTGGCACAGCAAATAGTCCAAGAGCATCGCAATGACAAGAAGAGAGTCATTGGATATGGACATGCATATCATAAAGAAGATCCTCGCACAAAGAAGTTATTGCAGTTAGCAAAGGACTTAGGTGTGGCTAAAGATCATGTGGCACTTGCTGAAGCAATTGAAGTAGAACTCGAACGACAAATAGGTAAAAAATTGATTCTGAACGTAGATGGATCAATAGCAGCTATAATTTCTGATATAGGTATTGATTGGAGACTCGCCACTGCATTTTTCATTATATCTAGAATTCCAGGTCTCGCAGCACATTATTTTGAACAAATTACTGAAGAAAGACCATATAAATCAATCCCACTTGAAGAAATCTCATATGAAGGTCCTGAAGAAAGAGATTTACCTTAAAAGTACTATCTTGTAAACTACCTCACGCTAAAGGGTAAGGGCTTCCTTGAGGTGGATCAGTGATATATTGGTGATTTATGATTTTTCTACAGGAAAGTATGAACATGAAGAGAAAGAAATTCATTGACACGAAGAAAAAGAAATTACAGCAAATTGATGCTGAAAAAAATGAAATACCATTCACTGCTCGACTTATTGCGTATTATCGTGCTCAAGAATCTAAAAATGATTCTCCTCTTATTGTTGATCCCTTTGCAGAACGTTTGGCAGGCGATTTGACTTCATATATCAATAAGCATAGACATTTCTCGCAAAATGATTACACAATTGTACGTGCATATTATATTGAGGAAAACTTGCTAAAACCTTGGTGTAATACACAAAAGAAATCACAGATCGTTCTTTTAGGAGCAGGTTTAGACACACGAGCGTATCGATTTGAGTTTCTCCAAAAAGATTTACATACCATCTATGAGATTGATTTTCCGATTATGATTCAATACAAAGAGGAGATCTTAGCTGATGAGCAACCGCTTTGCGATCTTGTACGAATATCAGTTGATATTTCGAAACAAAATTGGACATCCGATCTTATAAAAAGCGGATTTTCTTCGGAAATTCCTACCTTTTGGGTGTTAGAAGGACTTGTTTATTACTTGGAACAAGAAGTTGTTACCTATTTGCTAAAGGAAATTGCAGAGATATGCACTGAAAAGAGTCAAATATTCGTAGATATTTGTGTTCCTATCCTTGCAGAACTTAATTTTGGTCCATTTTGCAAACATTTTAAATGGGGACTTAAAAAAATTGATATATCATCATTCTTTGCAAAAGCAGGCTGGAATGTATCATGTTCTTTTGCTGATGATTTTGATCAAGGACGAGATGTTGGGCAACGAGGCTTAATTTTTGTTCATGGAAAGCGAGCCAAAACCAAATAATTAGTTTTTTTTAATTCTTATACTTTCAAAAAAGTTCAGAAAATTATATAAGGTCAAATAAGAAGCAAGCACTCCAATTGCAGTCTATCACAAGAATTTATTCAAAACCTATGGTGATCTTTTGAGCGATTCATCTGGTTTCCGAAATGTCATACTATCTTTAGCATTTCTTGTTACTTTTAGCGTACATCTTCTAATGTTTTCATATGGACCATTAGTTTCAAGTATTATCTCTGAAATGTCGTTAAATTTTACACAAGCTAGTCTTATATTTTCGGCTTCTATTATTGCAATTACAGTTATTCGAATCCCATGGGGCATTTGTTGTGATCATATCGGATTTAAAAAATCTTTAGGGATAGGACTATTTATCATGGGTATATTTGGATTTCTTAGAGGCTTTAGTGGAACATTTATTGAATTATTAATCTATCAGTTATTTTTGGGGGTTGGAGTATCAGCTGTTATCCCTGCGATGCCTCATATGGTTTCAAATTGGTTTCCCAAAGAAAAAATAGGAAATGCAACGGGAATATATGTTGCGGGTTTCGCTTTCGGTAATATGATAGGTTTAGCACTTACACCATTTCTCTTGTCACTATTTGGTGGATGGCGGGAAGTATTTCGTGCTTATGGTATTTTTGAAATTGTCTTAACAATTATTTGGTGGGTACTAGTAAAAGAATACCCAAATTCGTCAATAAGGAGTCAGAAGGAAGAAAAAAATTCGTCTTTACCTTTCAAAGATAATTTCATTACGATACTAAAACAAAAAGAGACATGGCTTCTAAGTGGACTCATTTTTATCTGTATGGGATGCTTTGATTCATTAAGCCTATGGCTACCTTCGATCTTGGAATCAGAGGGTTTTGTTCTTACTACTGCAGGAATAATCGCTTCTTTATTAGCTCTAGGTTTTCTTATAACCAGTCCAGTTAGTGGAACATTAGCCGATAGATTTCCAAGAAAAAGAATTATGCTGATTTTAGGGGTTCTTAGTGGACCTGCAATCTTTCTCATTGGACTGGATTTTTCAATATCTATATTGGTCGCTCCTTTCTTAGCAGGCTTTTTTTTAATGGGAATCATGACGGTAGCCTTTATGATCCCTGTAGATCATCCTAAGTTATCTCCATACGTTGCTAGCGCAGCCGCTATTATTTCTTCGATTGGAAATTTAGGTTCTTTCATTTTACCAGTAATGGTTGGATATACAAGAGATCTCACAGGAGCCTTTTTTGTGGCACTTCTTTTACTAGCAATTATGGGTGAAATTACTGTTCTCTTAGCTTTTGCTTTGAAAGAATCAAATGAAAATGGCAAAAGAAATTAAAGATAAAAACATAATAATAATAATCTCTTTCGATAATATAGGAAACCAATAGAATACTGTAAAGTATCCCTTTATTGACATAGGTGGAATATATATGAGTGTAAGGAATCTTATGATCAAAGATGTAATCTCTATCTCTAGTGCTGCGTCTATCAAAGACGTTGCAGATTTAATGCTTAACAAAAGTGTAGGTTCTATAATAATTCTCGAGAATAGTGAGCCAATAGGAATCGTTACAGAAGGTGATTTAGTTCGTCAAGTAATTGCTCAGAACAAAGATCCAAATAAAACAATCGTAAAGGAAGTAATGTCTCAACCGCTTGTTATAATAGGCCCAAATGCTTCTATTGATGAGGCTGGAGAAATAATGACTCGTCATGGGATCGAACGGTTACCCGTGATTGAGGATGGGAAACTTATTGGCATTATAGCTGAGCAGGAATTAACTGAATGGCATGCCAAAGAATTTGAAAAAGTAAAGCGAAAACTAAAATTACTCGGCGGAAAAAAGTAAACAAAAATGAGAATTTTCACGGCTCCCGCCTCTGGAAGCCCCGACCCTTTAGGGTGGGGTAACTGACGGCTCTGCCTTATGGCTCGCTCTCAAATTCGATTTTTGTTTTAGTTGGGTCGCTAAAAATAATTTTTACAAGTTTTTTTAGCTCTATCTCTGGTAATTTAAATTCTTGGGAGTTCTTATAGAATTCATTGCTTGCAAGGAGTTCAGGACGTGATCTTGTTAGGTAACCTTACAATTATTTATAAAGCAATGAAAGTATCTATAACATTCCACGCTTTATGATAATCCTCAATTCTTCCTTTCTTAAGAGAGAACCAGCCCTAAGGTTATCAGGCTGTGCGCTCGTCACCGAGTTCAACACATGCTTCATTAATACCTTTTTTCAATATCTCAACAGTCTTAAAGGATGTTATCCCGCTGTGCTTGAAGAGATCATAGATCATTGACCATCCACGGTAAGGAATGCCCTGTTTCAAACGGAGTTCGATCTACTCTCCGACTTGTGAGAGCACCCAATCATAGACAGCTTAGAATTTATATATGAAACCAATGCCTCTTCGAGCAATTACTTATTATGCTGTTGCCACTTTTAAAACAAGACCCCCCTCAATATAAGTAATGAAAATGAAATATCCTTATCACGATTCGCTTTTTATTCAATTTTGGTTAATAGCTAGTACATCTTTTGGTTTAACTCTACGAACCGTATCAATAGATGAGATAAAATAATGGACAGTGAAGTTATATCACTTTTCAAAATAGTCACTAAAAATAATTTTTACAAGTTTTTTTAGTTCTATCTCAGGTAATCTAAATTCTTGGGAGTTTTTATAGACTTCATTGCTTGCAAGGAGTTCAGGACGTGATCTTGTTAGATAAAAGTTAATAACATCTCTCAGTAATTCCTTAACATCAGTATATATACCCTGCTGCACAAATATTTCTAATTTGTCAAGCACTTCTTCAGAAAAGTGAGCAATAATGTCTGGCATGAATCTATGTTTTTACATTTTACTTTAAATGAATATAGAATGAGACAAAGTCTGACTCAGAAACTCCCCAGTGCATCTTTTATGATTTTAGCATGGTCAAAAGCAAGTTTTTTTGGAATTTCTGTAATCTTAAACACTTTAACAGCTTTAGCGTCGTCATTAGCAACTAAATTTCCTCTTATTTCTCTGGCTAAGAAGGCAATAGCTATAACGTGTCCTCTGGGATCTCTCTTTGGATCGGAATAAACTCCTACTAGTTTAATTACTTCAACATCAAGTCCAGTTTCTTCTTTAGTTTCTCTAATTGCTGCATGTTCCGCAGTTTCTCCGTATTCAATAAATCCTCCTGGAAGTGCCCAATGTTCTGCGAAGGGGGCTTTCTTTCGCTTAATTAATATAATCGAACCGTCTTTTCGTTGGATTATTATATCAACTGTCAGTGATGGGATTTTCCGTTCCATTGACAACATATCCTCTTTTGTCGTTAAAGATGCGGTGAATTGATATTAGCGTATTCGCATTAGATAATATTTGAGCTTATTTACTTCTAAATGTTCTTTTGTCATTTCTTTTTTACCCATACAATATTTTAAAATCATCTTTTTCTATTTGCTTATATAATTCATATTATTGAAAGATAAGCCAATGTAGCGTATACGATTTTGCAGGCAGGGATGAAAGATGAAAGAAAGAATTCGCTCGCTTTTCTTAACAAGCGCAAATGTCATTAGGGATTGTTGTTTGGAAAATGGAGCTATTGTTGCTGCTAACCCAACAAAAGAGTATTACCCACCTGTTGCCTCACATTACTTTTATGTGTGGCCACGTGATGCCTCTTTTATTTGTATTTCTGCAGATGTTGCAGGAATAGAAGATATTCAAGAAAAGTTTTTTAATTGGTGCTGGAACAGAGCCGAAGGTCTTCAAAATACAGGATTGTTCCTTGAAAAATACTTTGTAAATGGTTTAAAGGCATTACATAGATTTCAACCAGATCAAACAGCTACTGTGCTTTACGCGATTTGGCATCATTATCAACACAAGGGAAATTTGAATGAATGCTTAAAATTTGAAGAGTTAATTACAAGCCTAGCGGATGGATTACATAATGAATGGAGAAAGGATCATTTTAGCGTGGTAACGAACGATCTGTGGGAAGAACGACTCACGTTTCCAGATCTATGTGATAATTTCACATATTCTCTTGCGGCATGTATCAGAGGTTTGGAATGTGCATATGAGATGTGTCCTGATAATGAAGAAAAAGAAAACTGGATGAGCACAGCAACCCAAATGAGGAGTCTCTTAGGACTTCATTTCATCGAAAATCATTTTGTGAGATCTTATGGAAAGTTAATTGATCGCGCAATAGATGCATCAATGCTTGGTTTGGTTTATCCATTCAATATCTATGATGCTAACGATCCAAAAATGATTTCAACCGTCAAAGAAATCGAAGATAAACTTGTGATCAATGGCGGTGTGCACCGGTACCAATATGACTACTACGATGGATGGGTATATGGCGGAATGCTACGTAATAAAGGAGCAGGAGCGTGGCCATTGCTTAATTTTTGGATGACTATTTATTATGCTCTTCAGGGAAACACTGAAAAAGCGAAAGAATACCACAACTGGGTTTTGGAGAGGATTAAAAAATATATTCCTGAACAACTATTTGATAACTCCTTCCAAGTCTCAGTTTCACCTTTAGCATGGTCTCACGCCATGTTCTTATTAGCCTCACATTTTCTGGAAATTTGTTGATTATTTTTTCCTTAAAGTATGTCCAAAATACGTCGTTGCCTGTTTTGCTAATTAAAAACTATTAATTTAAATCCATATCATTGTTATTGATAATCTCCTCTTTAGCCGAAAAAGTCAAAGAAAAAGTACCTATTGCAAC
>JBHLOP010000097.1:0-6760 GCA_048940375.1 Promethearchaeota archaeon
TGTTTTTACTTTGAGAGTAGAGTTTGGTGGTGAGTGTGCTTTCTAATATGAAAGGAAGAATTTGCATGGTTACTGGTGCTAACTCTGGAATTGGCAAAGCAACAGCTCTAGGCTTGGCAGAAATGGATGCAACCGTGGTTATGGTATGTCGAAATCAAAAATGGGGAGAGGATGCAAAGGAAGAAATCATTGAGGTAACTGGGAATCAGTCAATTGACTTATTAATTGCCGATCTTTCTTCGCAAACTGCTATTCATCAGTTGGTCTCTAAGTTCAAGCGAAAATATCAAAAACTTCATGTATTAATTAATAATGCCGGTGTTTTGCTTCAGAAGTTTTCATTGACTGAAGATGGAATTGAGACTACGTTTGCAGTTAATCATCTCGCACCATTTTTATTAACAAATTTGCTACTTGATACAATAAGCGCAAGCGCACCAGCTCGAATAATCAATGTTTCATCGGGTACTCATTCTTGGGCGCATCTTAACCTTGATGACCTTCAAAATGAAAATATATATGACGCATGGACCGCTTATAGTCAATCAAAATTAGCTCTTATACTTTTTACCTACGAACTTGCTAGAAGACTAAAGGGTACAAATGTGACAGCAAACTGCCTGCATCCTGGTGTTATTGATACAAATATTGGTTCTATTACGCATGTAGAACACCCAATATCCTCAAAATCTTTTAATAAACTTCGTAGGGGTGCGGAAACTTCTATTTATTTAGCAAGTTCGACAGAAGTAGAACTTGTAACAGGTAAGTATTTCGTGAGGAAAAGCATGACAAAGTCATCTACTGAATCATATGACAAAGCAATTGCTAAAGGGTTGTGGCAAATAAGTGAAGAACTCACAAAATTGGATAACCAATAAGAAAAACTTCATATAGAATAAAAGAAAAAACGATAAATTCACTATAAATTTTTACATAGGTTAGAGGAGTGACATAATAATGGAAAAAGTTAACATAGGAACAACAGCTTTTGTATATCCAATGCCAATGACTTTAGTTGGTTCAAATGTCGGGGGACAGCCAAATTTTATGGCAGTTGCATGGGTAAATAGATGTAATCACAAACCACCTTTGTTAGTTTGTGGATTGAATAAACGCCATTATACACCTGAAGGCATCCGAGAAAACGAGACTTTCAGTGTAAATATTCCAACTGTTGAAATGCTCGAAGAAACGGATTATTGCGGATTGGTTTCAGGAAGAAAAACTGACAAGTCAAAGCTTTTCGAAGTGTTTTATGGGGAATTGAAAACTGCTCCAATGATAAAACAGTGCCCACTGAATATAGAATGCAAACTATTTGATATCCACGAACTTCCTACAAACAATCTGTATATTGGTGAGATAGTTGCAGCCTATACTGAGGAGAAATATCTCACCGATGATGGGAAACATCCAGACATAAAAAAGATCAATCCTTTCGTTTTAACTATGCCAGATAATAGTTTCTGGAACGTTGGTGAATATTTAGGTAAAGCATGGGATATCGGCAAGAAATTAAAAAAGGAGTAAAATAAAATGAAAGTCGTGGCATTCAATGGAAGCGCACATGTTGCGGACATAACTTCAAGTTGAGGGATCTTTTTGCGGTGTAGTGATAAAATTATTTAAATTAGATTTTTAAAAGAAAGAGGTTTAGATCATTCTATCGTAGCACAATTCTCACTTTAAATTAAGATAAGATGGTGAAAGACATGAGTTCAAACATAGATCCGTTTAGGGCGAAAGATGCTATTGAGCTCAATGGAAAACGCATTACAATATATCGTCTTAGCAAACTTGAGAAATTGGGGATAGTAAACATATCTCGCCTTCCTTATTCTATTAGGATATTACTAGAGGCACTCCTTCGACAAGTTGATGATCGACTTGTCACTAAAGAAGACGTAGAATCACTAGCCAAGTGGGATCCAGACAATATACCTGAACGTGAACTTCCTTTCATTCCGGCAAGGGTAGTTTTACAAGATTTTACTGGAGTTCCAGCAGTTGTTGATCTTGCAGCTTTGAGATCAGCTATGCAAAGACTTGGGGGAAATCCTGCTGATATTAATCCTCTTATTCCCGCAGATCTTGTTATTGATCATTCTGTTCAAGTTGATTTTTTTGGAACGTCATATGCTAGATCTTATAATGAGAAAAAGGAATTTGAACGTAACCGTGAGCGTTATGCACTCCTACGCTGGGCACAATTAAGTTTCGATAACTTTCGAGTGGTTCCTCCTGGAAGAGGAATTGTACATCAAGTAAACTTAGAATATCTTGGAAAAGTTGTTCAGTTGAGAAATGTAAATGGTGAGTTAGTTGCTTATCCAGACACTCTTGTTGGTACTGATTCTCATACAACAATGATAAATAGTTTAGGGATTTTGGGATGGGGTGTAGGTGGAATAGAAGCTGAGGCTGTTATGCTTGGTCAACCTTATTACATGCCAGTTCCTGAAGTAGTCGGTGTTAAGTTATATGGTGAATTGAAAGAAGGTGTAACCGCTACAGATCTTGTCCTTAGGATCACTCAAATGCTAAGAGAACATGGTGTTGTAGGCAAATTCGTTGAATTTTATGGATCGGGAGTTAGTAAACTTAGCCTGCCTGACCGGGCTACCATCGCCAATATGTCACCAGAGTATGGCGCTACAATGGGCTTCTTTCCAATTGATGAGAAGACATTACAATACCTTTTACTAACTGGAAGGACAAAGGAACAAGTTGAATTAGTTAAGTTGTATGCGACAGAACAAGGACTTTTTTTAACAGAGAATGCACCTGAACCACTTTTTAGCGAAATATTGGAATTAGATCTAGGAACTGTAGAACCAAGCCTAGCGGGACCAAAACGACCACAGGATCGCATACCTCTTAGCGAGATGAAAAACACATTTCGGGAAGCTATGGATAAAACTTTCGGCAAGAAATTAGAAATAAGGAAAGAGTTAGAAAATCATAATTATAAAAGATGGCTAGAGGAGGGTGGATCTCACAAAGCGGAAATGAAGATGGACTTAGATCCTGACTATTTACGCTGGCTGGAGGATAAGGCAAAAAATTACAGCGTGAAATGTCCAGTAGATCATTTCAAATCGTTTGATATTGTTCATGGTACAATTGTGATTGCGGCGATAACATCATGTACAAACACTTCTAATCCTTCAGTAATGATGGGAGCAGGACTGTTAGCGAAAAAGGCAGTAAAACATGGGCTTAAGGTCAATTCCCATGTTAAAACAAGCCTTGCGCCTGGTTCTCGAGTAGTAACTGACTATCTTAAAGAATCAGGACTCTTACCATACTTAGAGGCTTTGGGCTTCCACTTAGCAGGTTACGGATGTACGACCTGCATTGGTAATAGTGGGCCTCTTCCCGAAAAAATTGCCAAAACTGTTCAAGAAAACGATTTAGTAGTAGCTGCTGTCCTCAGTGGAAATAGAAACTTCGAAGGAAGGATACATCCTCTTGTTAAAGCAAACTATCTCGTTTCTCCGCCTTTAGTTGTTGCATATGCAATAGCAGGCAGCATGGATATAGATCTAACAAATGAACCATTAGGTTATGATCCAAACAATTGTCCGGTTTATCTCAAAGACATCTGGCCAACATCAGAGGAAATTCAGGAAATTGTGGAAAAAACGGTTAACTACAAGATGTTTGAAACACAATATTCTGAAATCTTTGAAGGTACACAACTCTGGAAGGAACTTGAAGTTCCAGAAGGAAAAATCTATGAATGGGATCCAAATTCAACATATATTCAGGAACCTCCCTTCTTTATTGATTTCCCGATTGAGCCACCTGAAAAAGATGATATAAAGGGTGCTCGCTTACTTGCACTATTGGGTGATACCATTACAACGGATCATATCTCGCCCGCTGGTGCAATTCCCTCTGATGAACCAGCTGGTCAGTATCTAATATCCCGAGCTGTAAAAATCGATGAGTTCAATTCTTTTGGATCAAGAAGAGGCAATCATGAAGTGATGATGCGAGGTACATTTGGCAATATACGTCTCAGAAACAAATTGGTTCCTGACAAGGAAGGTGGATGGACTTCATTTCAGTTAACTGGTGAGGAAATACCGATTTACGATGCTTCAATGCGTTATCAAGGGAATAATATACCGCTTATTGTTATTGCAGGCAAAGAGTACGGTACTGGAAGTTCTCGTGACTGGGCGGCTAAAGGTACTCAGCTGTTAGGGGTTGAAGCAGTTATAGCTGAATCTTTTGAAAGAATTCACCGAAGTAACTTATTAGGAATGGGCGTCTTACCATTGCAATTCAAAGAAGGGGAGAATGCCGATAAACTAGGTCTAAAAGGCGATGAAGTTTATGATATTCTAGGTATCAGGAACTTAGAACCAGGTGGAGAATTATCTGTAGTTGCTATTGATCAGAAGGCAAATGAGACAAGATTTGAAGTTCTTGTAAGATTAGACACACCTATTGAGGTGGAATATTACCGCAACGGCGGTATATTACATACAGTTCTTAGAAATATGATTAAGAATAGCTAAATCCCTAATTCTAAATGCCCATCTTTCCTTTTTTTCAAGAGAGTTTTTCTATCGCTTTAACAATCCTCTGATACGTGGCTTCTACACCTTCAACTCCCGTGTTAAGGATTATACAGGGAACCTTATGGTCTTCAAACATCCTTAAGAAGTAATATTGTTGCCTTTCATGGCTGAGTTCCAATAGATAAGGATTATAATATGGTTCATTCCCCATTTTTCCCCATTTCTCTGGAGGTCCAGCACCAGGTCTGATCATATACTCTCCTTTTTTCAGAACTTCTGCAGCTTCTTTTGGCTTTAACCACACTTCTGCTGGATTAATTTTGTCTCTTCGCAGTAGAACAACTAATCTCACAATAGTTTCGTCTCCCACTTTCTCGGGTCCTAACAAATCCTCACGTTTAACCATTGCTCTTGAATTTCCAAAGCAATGGTAGCACCAACCATCGCAATCGTCTGCAACACATTCACCTTCGCCCTCTACTAGCTCAACGTTTTCTACTGGAGATTTATCAAAAATTTCTCTCATCCAAACCTCTGTTTCCTCAATGTCTGTTCTCATATAAAGACTTTTTTCAGGCTGGCGTCCAATCAAAATATTTTCCTCGCCTGGAATGGGATGTTTAATATAAAGCCAATCGTCACCAAGTATTTTCGTGTCAGATCTTTTAAACAATCTGAAGGCTTGCGTCGATTTTCCTGTACCTGTGGGAGCAATAATAGCAACGCCTTTACCTCCAACGTCTACACATGCAGAATGAAGTGAATGAGTGTTAAATTGCTTTTCAAGAATAATAGCTGCTATCCCTAGTGCCCAACTCTTAGCTTGACCATAATATTCAGTATTGACAAAAACCGCAGTATATCTCTCAGGACAATAATATGCAAAAGAATCCATATCCTCTACGCCATAGACAGAGTAAATAATTCCATGTGGCAAAACTTCTTCTGGTGCCTTCCACCAATTTCTCAGCCAAAAATCATATTGATGTGCACTGTTTGTGATTAATTCAACTACAATACCATTAAGTAAAGCTTTTGAACGAAAGATACGAGTGTTTTGATATCTTTTATGAGCAATCTCAATTAAAGATTCTAATTTTTCTACACTTATTTTCTTGTCGCTTTGAACTCTGGATTTCTCTTTTGTAACGTAATTTCTAGGTAGATCAGGAACTGACAATTTAATTCTCCTCTACATTTCAATACTAGTTAAAATATTGTTAATGACTTAAAGTACTATAAGAAATTTGTTAAATGAACAGATATACAAAATTTTAGCTGAAACCAGAGAAAAAGGGTAGATGAGATTGATTTTTAAAAATCAGATTAAAAAACTTTACCAAAAGTCATGATCTCAAAAAAATACTGTCTAGAAGCTAATTATTAGTTGTTTAAACTATCATCCGCGAAACTCACTCCAAAGGTTGGCCAGTTCTTGATATAGTTCTGTGGTTGATGCTCCTGTCCAGTTAAAAATATCAAATATCAAGCTAATTACCAAAGCAAACATAAGAATAGCCATGCCGATGAGCATAACTTCTTCAATCAAAGGAGATCCTTTTTTGTTTTTAAGAAACTTCTGTATCATTGTTTCTCTCCTATAGGATATGATTTGTAGTTGTTAAGGTGTTCATTAACTTCATTAAAATTGATATAAAAACCTCGCTAATTTTAGAAATATGATTTGAATCAGGTCAAATTTACAAGGAATTGAAGAAAAAGTCCCAGTACAAATATTAGGAGCCCAATTATAAGGAAAGGATAAATCCATGAAAAAAATAGGGCTATAAAGAAACCAATAATCATACTGAAAGAGAACGAACATACTGGCAGGATCATGACTGAGGAAGGAGTTAAAGCCAGCAATAATTCATTGATTGAAAAAACCCAGAAAAGAATTATTACAGGGTAGGCTTTATTGAAGGCAAAATCACTACAGTACATGAATAATGGTGCATAAGCTATTACAATGAGAAGGCAATGCATTAGTAATCCTAACATAGCGTTGAAGTACCTCATTCTAACCAATATTGTTAATGTAGGAGTTTTTATAAGCCCATCGAATTTTCTTGAAATCATTGAGAGAGAGAATTAAGTGTAATTAAGCCTTGTCGTCGATGAAATCATCGAGTTTTGTGGAGTTTAAATAGGTCTTTTAATAAAGAGAGTGGAGGCTTTCTTTTTGCGATTATATCAAGAATTAGCTGAAGTTTATGATCTGATAT
>JBHLOP010000098.1:0-6748 GCA_048940375.1 Promethearchaeota archaeon
GAATGGAGAAAAAACTACGTTTAATAGGTTCTAGAGATCAGAAAATCAGCGAACGCTTCAAAAAACTCTAACCCTTCTTTTTTTAATGACGGCTCAATTGTCAACTGTTGTTTTGCCCGCGTAATTAATTCTTTTGCTGTAGCTTTCGCATAATCCAGTGCGCCGCTGCTCTTTATAAGATGTCTAACACGTTCTAACTCTTCAGAAGTGGCGTTTTGATTTCCAAGGGTAGAAACAAAAAAATCTCTGTCGTCGCCTTTCAGTTTTTCTAGAGTTTTTATTACCAATAACGTCCTCTTGCCTTCGCGAAGATCACTGTCGATATTCTTACCCCACTGATCCGTTCCAAACGCACCTAAAACGTCATCTTGAATCTGGAAGGCCGTAAAAGCGGGAATGCCGAACGAAATAAATGTATCAATTTGCTCCGTTGACCCTTGTGCTAATGTTACCCCCATTAATACTGCAGCTTCAAATAGAGCACCTGTTTTGAATTGAACCATTTCATAGTACTCTTTTTCTGTGATATCAAATCGATTTTCAAAATCTAGATCTAGTAGTTGACCTTCGTTTACTTTGCGATATGTGGATGCATATATCTTAACAAGTTTTGATTTGATTTCGCTAGGAATCTGCAAATGGTTGATGACCTCAAGACCAAGTTCATACAAAATATTTCCAGCCAAAATTGCAACGGATTCCCCAAAACGACGTATTTTCTCTTTATCTTCGTCATCAAACCGTTTATAGAATTCTTGGAATTTTATATGAAAAGTAGGAGCATTTCGACGTTTGTCATCCCTATCAATTATGTCATCATGGATAAGAGTGGAATTATGTAACAGTTCAACACAAATTGACAATTGACGTGCTTCAACTTCATTCTGACCACCTATTGCTTTATATGCCATAAATAATGCAAGTGAACGTAGGCGTTTGCCTCCTCTCATTACATAATCAGATATCTCTTTATATGCATCAGCATTTATTGATTGTTTGTATTTTTTAGCAATAGATGCGAAAAACAGTTTTAGTTCGTTATCAATATTTTGCTTATACTCTTTAAATTGATCTAAAAAACTCATTGAAATCACGAAAGGCTTATTTTGTCTATTATTTCTCATTAGTTTTTCAAGTTTTCGACTCTACAATCCTACATTCTTAGAAGGAATTATCTGAGGCGAAGAGCGTCTATAAATCTATCTATAATATTTTTACTAGGAAATCTAGTGGAAACGTTTTGCGCGTACATTCTAATAAACAGATAATATTAAATAGAACGTCTTAACATACATGCGAAAAACAGCCCTTCTATTGACAGGTGACAGAAATGCTTGACAAGTTCAAAGACATTGGAAAACTCGTAGGTATAGTAAAAGACGACGAAATTAAGGATTTATTAAAAGACTTGACATCTGAAAATTATAGGAAACTTAACAATATCATTCAACAAGATCCTGAAAGAATTCAAGAGATTATTGTACACCTATCTGATAAAAATAGAAAAGTGAGGATGAATGCTGCATTATCCTTAGGAAGCCTTGGGGATCTTAGAGCTGTAGAACCACTAATTTCAGCATTATCTGACAAACGTAGGATTGTGAGGAGAGAAGCAGCAAACAGTCTTGGTGAATTAAGGGATGAAAGAGCAATTGAACCCCTCATAACAGCGTTAAAGGATAAAGATAGTGGGGTACGTATGTTTTCGGCCCGGGCATTGGGACGTTTACATAATGAGATGGTATTGACTCCACTTCTTGAATTACTTTCCGACAAAGACGCATCAGTACGTCAGTGGGGGTGTGATGCTATAGGAGAACTAGGAGTTGCTCGTCAAGATGCCATAGATGCTTTGAAAGGCCTACTAAAACAAAAAAATAAGCGTCTACAATTAGCTGCAGCTGGTTCTCTTGGTCGACTTTGTGATAAGAGCGGATTTGATCTTGCAATGGATATTCTAGAAGGAGGGCGCTTGCGAAAAGGTGACAAGTTTCTGAGAGCATATGCCGCTGAGGCACTTGGGTATATCGGTGATCCATTAGCTAGTCCGTTACTTATGGAAGCCGCACAATCAACGGATAAATTCTTGCGTGAAGCAGCTATAAAGGCGTTAGAACGAATAAAATTAACCGCTGATTGAAATAGGATTGTTTATTTTTTAAAAGATGGTCATCATTTAGTTTATATTATTATTTTGGGTGGCGTGGACTTATTTTTACTGAGAGATTTTAAGAAGAAGTTAAAATGCCTTAAAATATCATCGATATTTGTAGATTCTTTAATTTGGCAGATCTTATCTCGCAACGAGAGATAGCAATAAAACTTATCGACACTCTTAACCAAAGATAGAGAAATTTCCCCATTAGCGAAGGCAATTCTTTTTAAAACTTCACCTTCGTTACATTCGGCTAACTTAGAAGGGCCTATATAAGTCAAAATTTCTCCACTCTTGACTTAGTTTTTGTTTTGCCGTAATATCGCGGTAATATCTAATTTAATACACTGTAATCAAAGTAATTTTTTGAAAACCGGTATAAAAATCCTATGATTTTTTAAAAAAAAACGACAAAATTGCCCTTTAAATGGCGCCAAACATGAGTGTATTCATACTCTTACGATCGATAATAGTTATTTTCCCAAAGAAGAGTCCAGTCACAATATACGGAGCAATATACTGAAATGATACGATTCTTGAGAAGTTGGAAAAACTCATTGTTAAATTATGCACGATGTAATTAAATGTACTCTTGATGGAGTTATAGATGAAAAGTTCGCAATATAATGAGAGTACTATTTTTGGACCTAGTTAATCACTTTGCTGTAAATCAACAAGAAATAATAATAAAACAAATTAGTTTGCCTGATTTATGAAATCAAATAGACTTACTTGCTCATAATTAAATTATTTAACTCTTCGACCTTTTTAGGATCTAAATGTCCATGCAAACGGTCAAATGATGTGCAAACAACTGAACGAACGCCTATAACATCAGGTTTTAACGGAATAAGTTTTAAAATGTGATTCTTATTCAATGATCCCGCTAATGCAGAAAGAATTCCATGTTCACGACATTGTGATATGAACTTAATAAGTTGGTCGATTGAAAAAAAATCCAATAAAGATTTACCATCCTTTACGCCAGTATCCAGCATCGCAATGTCAGCCTCAGAGGCTATTGCAACATTTGGGATTGTTTCTGGAGGAATGGAATGAATTCGATGTGCATCAGAATATCCAGCACATACAACTTTAACATCAGAATTATAATCTTTTACTGAATGCGATACTGCTTTCATAACATCCACTGCTTGTGCTTCGGTGGATGTACCAAAAAGCCCTACTTTTACATAATCTACACCTGAAACAGTGCAACCAAGCGCAGCAAGAGCCATTGTTCCGGGTTTGTAGGGAGCATCTCCAATTGTTGCACTGATTTCTACATCCTTTGCTATTTCGTGAACTTCATCAGATACGCTCTTAATTACCCAGGGAAAATTAGCCCCGAGTGAACCTTCTTTAGGGTTTTTAATATCCAATATATCGGTCCCAGCATTTACTGCGTTTATTGCCTCTTCTCTGTTAATAACTGAAATAAGTAATTTCATTAGTCGTGCCTTCATACAGTTAATGTGTTTATGCTGTCGTATTTTCTTGCTAACAAAATGCAATAAAAGTATTGTTATTGTGTGCGCGCGCAATGATTTGAATTAATGATAATAAAAGATGGAGTGTCTTACTACTTATTTTTATCTCGCAAGAAGCCCCCTCAACTTGTTGGATGATAGTTGATTAATCTCCTTTGTTAATTTACAAAAAAATAGAATATTGAAATGATGGCTGATTTTAGCCAGTATACCTTAATGATTCCGCTGGTGCCACCTTTCCTGCTTGCCATGCGGGTACTATCGCAGCGCCAATAGCTACGACAATCGCTATAACAGTAGTCAAAGCGATTTCATACCAAGGTACTATAAATACTGCACTAAATGTTTCTCCTCCAGCTTCTGCAATCAACCGAACGATCGTTGCACCTAAGAAGTAGCCATCAAGAAGTCCAAGAATAAGACCAATTAAAGCTAGAAATATAGACTCACACAGGATAAGTTGTATTACTTTTACCCTTTTGATGCCTATAGTACGAAGTAATCCAATTTCTCGTTTTCTTTCACTAACTATTTTAATCAAAGTAGTCAATAAAGCAAGCAGTCCAACGATAATTGAAGCATAACTTATTATATTGAAGAAAACACTTATCTGAGCTGTACCTTCCTCAATGTCCGCTTTGATATCTTGTTTAAGGCTGAAAGAAAGTTTATATTCGTCACCCCAAATTGCATCGATCTGATCGGCAACAACTTGCGGGTTGACCTCAGTACCATTTTCATAGCGTTGATCTAGCTTAAGAGTAAAGAGATTTGCATTTTCTTCAAATCCAAATTCATAGAACCTATCTATATCAATGATGCAGAAAAATCCTGCTTGTGGGGCGCCGATGAAGTTATTTGATATAATTCCTCGAACCTTAAATTCAGTTGTATTTCCTGCTGCTGAAATTTGAACTGGTGTTTTTTGATCTATTCGTATTTCAAGCTCATTTGCTAATCTTTCACTTATTATGCAGGCATTTTCGTTTGGATTTTTCAGTTGTTTAAAGAGAGTAAATGTATCTGTATCGTTTGGTGCAATAATTCGTGTATTTTCGTTCACTATAGCATAATTTGTACTGTTGACCCCAATTAGTAATGAATCAAAATCTTCTTCCCATAATTCGAATTCAGCACCTGCTTGTTGTTGTAATGTAATGGCAGGAACCCATCCCTCGCTAGTGTTTTCCCAATGAATTCCTTGAATATTTTGCGTGATATTGCCACTGAGATTTGGAGGTGCTCCAACTTGAGATATTATGAACATATCTGCCTCTAAATTGTCATCTACAAAATTGAGGATACCTGTTGTGACTGAACCAGTGATAGTTGCTACTGTTATGACTAAGGACAAAGCTATTGTAAAAATACCGAAAGTTAATGTGCTACGAGCAGGTTTCCTCCACAGGTTTCTACTGGCTAATTCACTCACATATTCCAAACCTGGGATGCGTCTGACGAAGAAATTGAAAACACTTCCTACACCTCTCAATATTCCCGCCGTGAAGAGTATTGAGCCAGCAACAAGAACGAAATTGCCAATAAGGCCTGTTGCACTAAGAAACTGCACTTCAAAAATACCAGCAAACAACAAAGATACGCCTGCAGAAAAGAGACGATATTTCTGCTTTATACCACATACAATTTGGGGAACACCTACAACTATTAATGCCAGACCTATTGCACTAATGGTACCACTTAGCATTCCGCTCATTTCTATTTCTGGGATAAGCATCACTGTAACGAAGAGAATTATTCCTACAACGAGGAGCACAGTTCCTCCAATAATGCATTTTAAACGAGATCTTAATGTGGGCTTCGTAGTTGCACGAGATTCTGGCCTTAGTGCATTTATAATAGCAATTCTTGTGATACTAATAAGTGGGTAAAGCCCTGCAATTATGGTAAGAATGATACCTATAATGAAACCATCTCGAAGAGAAATTGGATCAATGATAAACTTCTCTGCCGCTCCAAGCAAAGCTGGACCAGCTAATTCATCGCTGAGAATAGTATTAGTTAAGAATCTAAATAATGCTTGAGATAAACCAATTCCAAATAGTAAACCAAGCAAGCTACCCGCTACACCGATTGCAAGTATTTCATAAATAAACAGTCGAAATATTTTCCATTTTTTAAATCCAATTGATCTAAGCACACCGATTTCGTATTTACGCTCTGCAAGGGTGATATTGATAGCATTAAATATAAGGAAAACCATTGCTAATAAGACTGTTATTCCTGCGAATTGAGTTCCTGCATTTAGACCTATAAGAGCACCTTGCGCGTTTTCAAGTTGAGTTTGTTTTGGTGAGAATACTTCAAGTTTGTCGTCCTCTGCTTTTACTACATCCTCAATTCCTTTTTGAACCTCTTCGAATTTATCAGAAAATTCGGGATCTAATTCAACAATAATCCTATCGATCTTACCACCAGTCTTAGGGAATAACTTCCTAGCAGCATCGATTGTGATCCAAACACTTAACCCAAAAGCCTCATCACGAACCTTGCCAGTTGCTTCAGCAAACGCTGCGATGTCAAAAATCCTCGTTCTTTCGCTGCTTCCGCTTCTATACTTTATTTTAAGGGTATCGCCAACTGTAGCATTTACAAGTTTATTGTCATCTGTTCCCCGAGTAAGTCCATCAAACAAAGTTTCACTTACAATGGCGTTCTTTCCGATTACGAGGTCATTAATTGGCTCACTATTATTATAATCAAATAGATCGCCAAACTCTTGGTCATATTTTGGGTCTATACCAATCACTTGCGCTGCAGTCGAATTTCCATCAAAAAAGACCCAGATAATACAAAAACGTTGTATACGAGGAGCTGCTGATTTTACACCCTCTACCTGTAAAACTTTGTCAAGAATATCTTTATCGAATGGCCGGCCATCTATTCTAGTAATTTCAAAATCAACCTTTCCGCCAGTAAGTTCGACGATATCTAAAAAAGTTTCACTAGCATTAGTTGCAGCTGCATCAAAAGCCACGTATAATGAAATTGATAGACTTATTCCAATTACAGTAAGAATATTACGCGTCTTTCTGCGTCCTAGGTTTCGAATCGCCATTCGAACAATATCTTGATCTTTTAGCAA
>JBHLOP010000099.1:0-1679 GCA_048940375.1 Promethearchaeota archaeon
ACAGAGGATCTTCTAAAACAGGAACTCGGTGACAAAGTCCGTGTAGTACCAATTGGTCCCGCGGGCGAAAATCTTGTGCGATATGCTGGTGTGATTACCGAGAAAGGACATGGCTGCGCTGGGCGTATGGGTATGGGTGCCATTATGGGCAGCAAGAAACTCAAAGCACTCGTCTTTCGAGGTACTATGAAACAGCCTATCGCAAATCCAGAAGAACTCAAGAAATTGAATAAAGAACTACTTCCAGTAATTAAAGAAAATGATTTTGCAAAAATGAACAGATCTGATGGACAGGCAATGGCCGTTATTCCGAGAGAAGAAAACAGTCTTTTGCCGATGGGAAATTTCAAAGTTGGAACTTGGAAGGAAGGAGCCCGCAAAATTGGAGCTGCAGGCGGAGAATTCAATGAAGTTCTTAAGCCACAGCCAGATTCATGTTCATATTGTATCGTTGGCTGCCACAGAAGAGTCATCATTGACGAAGGTGGTGCTTATGATATGGACGGCTATGGACCCGAATATGAAACTTTAGGAATGATGGGTTCTGATTGTCTAGTCGACAATCTTAAAGCAATCAATTATGCAGCACATCTGTGCAATTTATACGGTTTAGACACTATTGAATTCGGCGGTGTTTGTGCTTTTGCTATGGATGCCTATGAAAACAGCTTTATCAAGAAAGAAGATTTAGGCTTTGAATTACCGTTTGGTGATGGAGATGCCATGATTAAACTCGTAAATCTCATTGCTTTCCGAAAAAATGAAATGGGAAAACTTTTAGGTGAGGGCGTTAAAGTAGCAGGCGAGAAATTGGGGTGTCCAGAACTCGCAGTACAAGTAAACAACTCTGTAATCCCCGCACATGACCCAAGATCATTCTTCTCGATGTCTGTAACTTACGCTGTTGGTTCACGTGGGCCCTGTCACGTAACTGGTTTCTCCGAAGCGGCTGAACTTGGTGTTCCTTTACCAGAATATAATCTGACAGATGTTCCACTTGATCGATTCTCAGACAAGCAAAAAGGTCTTGCAGCGTTAGCGTGGATGGATTTCTCAATGTTCGATGACGCTCTTATAATATGTCTCTTCTATGACTTTTCAGGATATACAACTCAAACTAAGGTAGATTTCCTTAAAGCAGTAACAGGCTGGGAAGACTATACTACCAAAGAAGCCTTAGTTGATCTTGGCGGAAGAATCAACCAGCTATGTAGAATGTTTAATCTCAAACAAGGACTCATTCCAGAGAAAGATGATGTTCTCCCACCTAGAATGTATGAACCCCTTAGAGAAGGTGGCGCAGCAGGAGCAGATCTCAAACCAGTCTTTGAAAAAATGAGGGCAGAGTACTATAGTGAACGTGGATGGAATGCGAAAGGCATACCCACTCCAGAGACCCTGAAACGATTTGGATTAGACTTTGCAGTAGCTGATATCGACAAATTTCCTGCAAACAAGGCATAAAGCCTTCCTTTTTTCTTTATTTTCAATAGGAGGGGTATTCTACAATGGGAAAAATTACTGTCAAGGAATGGAAAGAAAGACATGGTTATACCTCAAGAAATTATTTAATTGATCTAAAAAACAAAACTACTCTTAGAGAAAACGATATGATCGACGAAGATGCAAAAGAAGATGTGGATGTAAAAGTCTATACACTTTATCCTGGTGGTTAATTT
>JBHLOP010000099.1:1779-4207 GCA_048940375.1 Promethearchaeota archaeon
CACAATTATAACAGTACGTGTTTTCACCCTTTCCCACATTTCCCATGTACACGTATCTTAAGCCCTCCTCTTGCCCAATCTTTTGTGCTCTTTCCAGCGTACTTACTGGAGTTGATGGTTTATCGGTGAGTTTATATGTTGGGCGAAATGCTGAGACATGCCAAGGGGTTCCTTCTCCAACTTCCTCACGAATAAATCGTGCTATCGCTCTCAGCTCTTCATCTGAATCATTGAGGTCTGGAATTATTAGTGTTGTAAGTTCAATCCATATCCCTAGCTCTTTGTGAAGTTTAATTGAATCTAATACAGGCTGAAGTTTTGCACCACAAATTTCTTTGTAAAAAAAGTCGGTCATCGCTTTTAAATCAATATTTGCAGCGTCCAAATATGGGGCAATTTCATGCAAGGCTTCCTTTGAAATATATCCATTTGTTACGAAGATATTTTTTATTCCTTCTTTCGTCGCCAACTTTGCAATGTCATAGGCGTATTCAAAAAATATTGTTGGTTCAGTGTAGGTGTATGCAATACTTTTGCATCTATTTCGTTTTGCATCTGCAACAATTTTCTCTGGAGATATATCCATTCCTTCAATACGCTTCTGATCTTTTGGCATTTGAGAAATGTCATAATTTTGGCAATGTTTACACCGAAAATTACACCCTGGGGTAGCGATTGAATATGCAGTAGAGCCAGGATAAAAATGGAATAGTGGCTTTTTTTCGATCGGATCTACAGCACGAGAAACAAGTTGACCATAAACAAGCGAATATAACGTTCCTTGCTTATTCTCTCTAACTCCACATACTCCTCGTTTAGTGTCCTTAATTATGCAATAATGATTACATAGTATGCAACGCACAGTTGCATTTTCTAACTTCTCATACATCATGGCTTCTTTCATTTTTTCCGCCTGTTTCGACTTAACTTGCTTCAATACTATATATACCATTAGACTTATAATTCAACTGGCAAGAAGACTCCTCTATGCTTTGTACAATATAGCTCAGCTGAATATATTTGCATAAATTTGAGGTGAACAAAATCTTGGATACACAGCTTGTGGACACACATACTCATTTACAAAATGCTCGTTTTGATAATGATTTTGAATCAGTTATTTCTAGAACTCAGCAAGCAAATATGAAAGTCATTGTTATTGGATGGGATTTAGAGTCTAGTCAGAGAGCAATAGAACTAGCCACTCAATATGAGTTTATTTATGCAACGGTGGGACTCTCTCATTATAGTGCAAACGATATGAATGATGATCTTTTAAATAAACTTTCTCAATTGGCCCAAAAAGAAGGAGTTGTAGCTATAGGGGAAACTGGACTCGATTATTATCGCATGGCAGCATCAATTCCTTCTCAACAACGTCTTTTTCGTGCACAAATTCAATTGGCATCATCATTATCTTTACCAGTAGTAGTTCACGATCGAGATGCCCATAAAGATATAGTAAGTATCTTGAAGGAAGAAGAAGCTTATGCTGGAGTGATTCATTGTTTCAGTGGAGACGAAGCTATGATTAAGGAAGTGCTTGATATTGATTTTTATATTTCTCTATCTGGCATAATCACCTTTTCCAAACCTCTTGCTCAACTTATAAAGCAAATACCACTTGATAAGCTTCTTGTTGAGACTGACTGTCCCTATTTAGCACCAATACCCAAACGTGGCAAAAGAAATGAACCTATTTATCTCAAATATATCATTCAAAAGATTTCAGAGATTTTAGACTTGACCTATGAAGAAGTTGTTCAAATAAATGAAACGAATGCTAACAATTTGTTCAAGCTGAAAGACAGATAAATTATTTCGTTTTATGCACTCAGATTAAATCATAGAAATAATATTAGTCAATCAGGCGAAAATAAACTCTACGATTATTTTTTCCTTTATTTTCTGCTTTTATGAATTCTATTTGACCAACTTCTTTTAAACTTCGTACATGTGTGCCGCCATCTGCCTGTTTATCAACACCTTCTATTTCAACTATCCTTAGACTTGGCAAATTTGGTGGAAATGCACCGGCCATACGAGAGACAGTGGGGATCTTGAGTGCTTCATCATATGGCAACTCGTACCATTTTACTGGAATCTCTTGCTTGAAAAGTTCATTAGCTTTGTCAATATAGGTCAAGAAGATTTCTCGTGAGAACTTTTCAAGATTAAAATCAAATCTTATTTTTTCTAGACTAATTTGATTGCCAGTGATAAGCGTGTCCGTAGCTTCACAGAGAATCGCAGCTAACGTGTGTGCTGCTGTATGGCTTCTCATGAATTTATAGCGTCTATCCCAATCGATTTGACATTTTATTTTGTCCCCAGGTTGTAATCCTGGCTCACCTACTTCATGAGAAATTTCACCTGAGAATTTGCCAGTATAAATCACTGGAAATACTTCTTCATTTCGGATCATTTT
>JBHLOP010000099.1:4307-6741 GCA_048940375.1 Promethearchaeota archaeon
ATCTATCCTGTGAAAATTAATGCTATTTCGCGTGAAGAGAATGCAGTTATCATTGAAGTTGATTCGTTAGAAGAACTGACAATAATTGCAGAAGGCTTTAAAAAACCACTTCTACATGATGAAACTCATTTTCTCGTTATATTTGATAAAGAAATTTACTATAGAACCAAAAACATTAATTTGTGAAAGAAAGCCTAACAAGTTTCTAGTGATATTTAACTTATTCTTCTTTCTTGGATTCGCAGGCTTTCACTAGGCGAGCATATTCAGCAGCATTTAATTCTTTTCTCGCCAATTTCAGGCATTCCTTAATCATATCTTCTGTTTCGTCTTCCTGAGCTTTTTTCGCCATAGTTAATCCTCAGTTCTTGAAAGGTTTTTGATTACAAAAGATTTTCGCTTGAGGTGAATTACAAAATTCTTTAGATGATCAAAAATCAGTAAAACATGAAATTTAGCCATTTAAGTTTAGATAGGGGGTTCTTTAATGACCGGGAGTAGTCAATCCACATGATAGACCATACCCTGACATGATGCAATCAACTTATCATTTTCTTGATTCTTAACATTAATTTGATAAACTGCAATTCTTTTGCCAAAATGTATTTGTTTCGCTTCTGCTTCCAGCAAATCTCCAAGTTTGGAAGGTCTGTGATAATTTATATTCATCTGGATAGCTACAGCGGTTATTCCTTGAGAATTAGAAGCAAGTGCGAAGGCTTGGTCTGCTAAGGAAAAAATTGCACCTCCATGTGCAACACCATGAAAATTCAAGTGATTTTCAGTTATCTTCATTTGAATATTTGCATAGCCTTCTGCGAGATGATTAATTTGAACATCTAAAAATTTTGAAAAAGGATCTGATTTATTTTTTAAATTGTCAATATGATCCGACACAAAATCACCCTTTTAATCATATTGATTTTTTGTCTTTCTGCAAATACTACCTTTGGTTTCTTTTAAAAATATAAGAGGTTATCTTATTTTATCGATAAACAATTAAAAGGGAAAAAGGAAGCCTGTACAAAAAAATCAGGCAACATTAATTTTCGAAATAATTCACGGCTTCTTTTTTATTAATATCTTCGTCGTCGGTTATATCCGCCACCGCCACCGCCACCGCCACCGCCATATCGGCTGTAGCCGCCGCCACGTGGTCGACCGCCGCCGCGTCTAAATCTAGGAGGCTGCTCGAAAAACCTATCTGAGAGATTGTTTTCTGTATTTGCTGTGATATCTTCTTCTATCTCTTCAATAGAACCATACCTACCGATATTAAGCCGTAAACTGTTCTTAAACACATTACAGTAACCGTTTGAAATCTTGAGTGCGCTATCAACGCTTACTCGGTCAATATCATCGTTCCAGAGTGTTAAGAAAACCACTCCAGTATCGTCGCCTACTAAAGCTTCAGTTACTCTATTGACTGATCCGTCTTTTCTACTTGTTACTTCTCGTGCTTCGTTCATTTCAACTACTTTTACTTTCACGTTGACCTTGCGACTTCGAGGGCCAAGGTCTGAAACAGACATCATAATTTCTTCTGATGGTTCTGCTGTTTCTTCTCGTTCTTCATCCATGGACATTTTATTCACCTAAACTACTAAAACTTACAAAAAAAGACAAACTTACTTAAAACTCACCAACTAGTCCTGTAAATTCCTTTTTCTGTTTTCTTTTCATGGCATCGAATTTTTTCTTTTGCAAAAAAAAGAGTTTCCGATGTACATGGTTTTGTAAAATGGCAAGCCTGAGGCTTTTAAGTTTTTCTATTATGAACATAATCTTTTTAGACATTTGTAGAATTGTTTTACTTCAATATTTTTGAACTCTTTATTCAGTGCTCAATGGAATGATGTTCCCATATCAAATCAAAGAAGAGTTTTAATGCTTGTACCAGATTCGTATTTTCCGAAATAGCCGCCTCGCGCATAAAAAGAGGAATACCAATCTCTTCAGCTAGAAAGATTGCAGTTCCTTCTTTGTTTGGATCGATTAAGGTTCCTCGCAGGGGAACCGAATAGGCGAATCTGATAGTAATTTTATCCTCAAACCTTGAGGAGAGCAGTTTTATTATGCTTTGTTGGATTGCTTGAGATTCATCATTCAGTTTGTTCTGATTTAGTAGTAAGATTTTTACTTGTACTCCTTTTTCGATTTTCTTTGCCAAATCGTCTATAATTTTTGGTAGATATTCGAGCACTTTCGAGATAATATAGATTTCTTTTCTAGCCCTTTTAATAGCAGAAACAGTTTCAGTTTCTGATGCTCGCCCGATTTTGACTATTCGCAACAGTTTCTGACGCTTTTCAATTAACCCTTTTTCATAAATGGGTGTCAAGGTTTTTGTAAATTCTTTTGCAGTCTTTCTTAGCTCTTTCATATCTTTGTCAAATGTTTTCTGCCTGTATTCAAGCAGATTATCCATTATTCG
>JBHLOP010000100.1:0-6738 GCA_048940375.1 Promethearchaeota archaeon
TGTCGCGCTGCTGTATGACGATAAAATGAATAATGTAGAAATTATAATTACCAATAATATGAAAATTCGCCGTTGTTTCATTCTAACGCCTACTAACTTACTTTCAATTTTTTTTTAAGTCTTCTGATTATTACTGTAATTCCAAATAAATCTTTTCAAGTTGAACCGCTAATTCTTTGTATGTATATTTTCTCGCTTTTTTTCTCCCTTCGTTGCCAAATGCTCTATTTAGTCCTGGGGTAAGAAGAATTTGTTTTATTTTAGCAGCTAATTCCTTGTAGTCTCCATAATTTACTAAAAACCCTTCTTTTTTGTCAGTCACTACATTTGGAATGCTTCCAGCATTCGTTGCGACAATTGGCTTTCCTTGAGCCATTGCTTCAACTAAAACTTGACCAAATCCTTCGTATCCACTAGGTAAAACAAAAACATCACAAGATGCATAAGCCTGCATTTTTTCTTTAATATCATAGATAGGATCAAAAATATGTACATAATCTTCTACATGAAGTTTTCTACTTAGATTTTGAAGATTTTTCTTGTAGTTAACTTGATCTGGTCCGATAAGAACGAATTTTGCATCTGGTATATCTTTAATAATATTTGGAACTGCTTTTATTAGTACTTGTGGACCTTTCATTGGATGAAGTCTGCCTAAATATAATATAATAGGACCATCAATTCCATATCTCTTCTTGAAAATATCTTCACTATATTCTTCAAGACTTTCTGTTCGTATCCCTGAAGGTGTAATCCTTATTTGGTTCTTTTTTGCGCCCATTTTAAGAATTGGATTTATCAAAAAACTGGTTCGAATTAAAAGTCTGTCATAACGCCTTAAAATTAATCGCGAAAAATACTTATCAAACAATGCTAATGGAATATATTTAATTGGACGTCGTGGTACGAGATGATGAATATCATAAATCATTAGGACTGTTCTTATGCTTTTTAAAATGTTTAATAAGGGTACAAGCATCGCATGCGTTGTTATGTAGTCGTATACATGGATGACATCAAATTTTTCTCTCAAAAGTCGAAATAGAAGTGTTGGCCAAAATTTAAGTCGATAACTAAAATCAAATAGGATTGGCAAACGATGAATGTGTATTCCTTCGAAGACTTCTTCCGAAGGTCCTAATAATTTCCCATCTTTCGCATTTACTGTAAATATGTGAATATCATGACCTCTTTTGACTAACTCTCTCGAAATGTTACGTATATACCACTCAATGCCGCCTATCATTGCAGGGTAAAAATATACGCTCACTTGCGCGATTTTCATTTTATATGAAGTCCCTCATTAAATGAATTTTAGATTTGGTGGTATTTTTGATGTACTATTTATCTTCTTAAGTGAAATGGGTTACTCTATATTGATTATAATTGTGTGTCGTAGTGGGATGATGCATTGAATTTCTCGACATCTGATTCCGATAATTCGTCTGTAAATGTTTCTCTAATATTATCATTTTATAACGATGAACGTTACGTTAAAGACTGTCTTCAATCTCTAGTGACGCAAGACTTAAGTTCATTTGAAATTATTTGTTTATTTGACAAGGGAAGCACTGATCGAACCTATGAAGAGTTAATGAAATTTAAATATGAGCCTAGAATAATTATCTCTGAAATTGATCATGTTGATAGATCCACTGCAAGAAACATAGGATTTTCGCAATCTAAAGGAAGTATAGTAGTATTTTGTGAAACAGACGCGATTTATCGACCAGATTTTCTCTCCACGATATCACAAACGATTAGTAATGGTTATGATATGGTTCATCCAATTGGAGATGGTCTCAATGTAGCTAATAACCTTACTAATCTGCTAGAGGCAGAGATTTGGACAAGAAATAGAAAAATGAAAGAAGGCATCATAACACCTCAATCAGCGTGGGCCTTTAAAAGGCATATAATTGAGGAAACTGGTGGGTTCAAACAAAATGTAGAAATAGCTGAAGATAGAGAATTATGGGCTCGTGCATCTAAGTTTGGCTATACAACTGCTATCACACCTCACGAAGTATGGAGTCATCGTCTGACAGAATCTTGGATACAATTTTTAAAACGTTCATTCAGACACGGTATAGGGCGACAGGCATTTATAGACACTTACGGTTTATCAAAAAGAGATAAGATTCGGCTTTTTTTTACGCTTTTTGGCACACTTTTTATTCCCTGCTTGGTTTGGCTGCTACTTCGCTTTTTTGTATTATCAATCATTGGACTTACTTTGACGTTTGTACTATTCTATTTTCTAATGACAATACGAGCAAGATATCTTTTTAAAAACAAATTAGACTGGAGAGTTCTTATTCTGTATCCCTTTTTTGTTTTAATTCGCAACATTTTTTTTAGTTATGGATTATTAGTTTCCGTTGTAACACTATACTTCACTCATTTTTGAAGACCTATGAGAAAGGTTAATTAGTAGATATATTATCCTCCAACAATTCGAGGGGTATTTCTTGCGAGACAATGATAAAGTAGTTTGTCGCCTTGTCAGGTCATTTCCACAAAAAGATCGAATGACTTTTGGGTTAGAACCCGTTTTCTATTTTATTTCCAAAGAGCAAGTCAAACTAGGGGCTGAAGTTCACGTAATTGCTGCAATAGATAAACAAACTCCTCAATTAGAATCTCCTGAAGGCATTAATGTGCATAGAGTTAAAAATCCGTATAATTTCTATGCAATTAAAAAACTAAAGGAATTAGATAAAACAAAGGGCATTGATGTAGTTCACACCCATGCCACAGCGAGTCTTCTATACAGCCTAACAAGACGATTTACTACTGTAAAAAAACCACTATTTAATCATATTCACACTACCACACTTGGGGGAATAGCGCAGAATATTGCCTCACCTGTACAGTATTCATTTTCTGCTGCAATTAGGACAAATTTTTGGAATAATGTATCGCTTTTAAGACAAAAAGCAATGTGGAAGCGAGCCGATATTTTAATTGCAGTTAGTAATGCAATAAAAGACGAATTAGTGCAATATTATAGAATTCCAAGCCAAAAAATCCGTGTTATACATAATGGCGTAGATATTGATTTATTTCAGAAAGTAAAAGAAGGTTTAGACCTAAAGGAAAAACTTGGTTTAAGTGAAAAAAGAGTAGTGCTTTTTGTTGGACATTTCGGTCTTAGAAAAGGTCTTCCTTACTTATTAAAAGCGATACCAAAGGTTTCTAAACGCTTTCCGAATGTATTTTTTCTAGCAGTTGGAGGGACACCGAAATGGCTACGAACAGATGTATATTGGAATATACTCAGAGAAAATATCAAAAATCTTAAGATTACTCCTTTTGTAGGATTGATGGATAAGATTCCAAATCAAGAATTACCGAAATATTATTCGATGGCAGATCTTTTTGTGCTTCCAACTCTCTATGATCCGTGTCCAAAAGTCATTCTTGAGGCAATGGCATGTGAAACTCCTATAATTGCATCAAAGGTTTCAGGAATTCCTGAGTTAATTAAAGATGGACATGAGGGAATTCTTATTCCTTCAAAAAACTCAACTCTACTTGCAGATAAGATAATAGATCTTTTAGAGCATCAAGATAATGCCAAATTGATGGGAGAAAATGCAAGGTCACGAGTTGAAAACAATTTCACATGGAATTTATGTGCCAAAAAAATATTACAACTATACGATGATGAATTAGAAGGTGCCTAATTGAACAGAAACGTATCATCATTGATTTCTGTCATCATTATCACATATAACCGCTGTAGAGAATTAGAGCGTTGTTTGGGTTCGTTAATGGCTCAAAAAAATTCAAATTTCGAAATTGTTGTAGTTGATGGTGGTTCAACAGATTGTACCATCGATCTAATTAAGCAGTATCCCATTAAATTTGTTAGAGAATTAAAGAGATCTGGAATTTCAGCAGCACGTAATCTAGGTATTTCTAGTAGTAAGGGTGATATTGTTGTTTTTCTTGATGATGATGCAATAGTTGAAAAGGACTGGTTAGAAAGCCTTGTTAAACCCTTTGAAGACGAAAGAATTGCTGGAGTAAGTGGAAAGGTAATTCCTATTACAAATACTTTGTTCAATCGTGATTTTGCTCCTGATTATGATCAGGGTCCAGATATCAAAGAAACAAAATATTTTGTTGGATGTAATATGGCTTTCAGAAAATCAGCTTTACTTGAGGCTGGTTATTTTGATACAAAAATAAAATATGGTCACGATGAAAATGAACTTTGTTCGAGACTTTTGAGTGCAGGTTATCTTTTAGTCTATACACCTTATGCAGTGGTGCATCACGACTACGTTCCATCGTTCTCTGCGCTTCTTAGAAAGAAATTTAAGTTAGGAAAAAGTCGGGCATATTTGGAAAAAAAGTTGGGAAATCATTCAGACAGCAAAAAAAGAATAATATATATCGTTCTAATTCCTCTTGCAATAGTTGTTCTCTCCCTGGGTGCTGTTTCGTTTTATTTAAGTATGTTTAAGCTATATTTTTTGAGTTCAGTATTTTTAACAATTTGTTATGTTGTCTTACTTACAGCCATGATTAAATATAGATCAAAAAAATCAATGATAGGTGCTTTTCTAACTATATTTACAGAACTTGCAAGAGAACTTGGGAAGATTTATGGCAGGTTATTCCCTCTAACAGATTAAAGTGAAGAAGGCAAGATTATGAGCTTCGTATCAATTGTACTTCCTACAAGAAACGAGGAAAAGAATATTGAGGCCTGCCTACAAAGTATCCTTAACCTAGATTTTCCAAACGAAAGGTATGAAATTCTCGTTATTGATGGAAAGTCCACTGATAGAACAGTTGAAATCGCATCGAAATATCCTGTCCGCATTATCGAAAATCCAAATTATAAGATCGGACCTGCACATAATATAGGCGTTAAGGAAGCTAAAGGCGAAATTATCGCATTTACAGATGCAGATGTGAGAGTAGATGTTCATTGGCTTACGTTTTTAGTCGAGCATTTCACTAATCCAGATGTTGGATGCGTAATTGGTGGACAAACCTGTGTTTTTGGAGACAAATTCATCTCACAGATAAGAGCTGCATTTCATGACTATTATGACGCAAAAGTGTCCAATGCACTTAATAGAGAGCCACACAAAGTAACTTGGAAAAGTGTGTCTACTTATGGGACTGCAATTAGAAAGGATGCTCTTATTAAAATAGGGGGATTTGATGAAAGTATTGACTACCCAGACAAGGATATTGGCTATAGACTCTCACAAGATTATCAAATAATTAAGGATAGGAGGGCAGTAATTCGTCACTACCTTAACAAGCCTTTCAAGAAGTATTGTAAACAGATTTATCAAACAAGTATAACGGAAGGTACATTATATCGACGAGATAGAGTTTTTCTTAATAAAAAATCAATCGTAATCTCATTATTGGTTCTAATTTTACTTTTTGGCTATTTATTCTCCCCAATTATCTTCTTTGCATCCTTAATATCCAATGTAAGATTCCTCGGACTGTTGTCTCTACCCTTTTTTGGATTAATTGTTTATTATTTTGTCAAGGGACTTAAAATGGAAATACAAAAGAGAATTGGTATGAAAGGTCTTATAGTTCTGCCATTTATTTCAATACTATTTTTCATATTGAAAAGTTTTGGAATAATGAAAGGTCTGCTAAAACTCGATGTAGAGGGAAAATATCCGTTAAGAGACAAAAAATAGAAGGTTAAATCCTCTAATCATAGTTTATTTGATAAAGTAGGTAATTCCAACCCTCAATATTATTAGAAATGTCCAATATTAACTCAAACTGATAGAATTCAATCATATACTCCATTAACCTAGGAGTAGATTTTGGTTCATCTATCAATAAAAACACATTTCTTTCTTGTTCTAAAAACCAATTGATTATTTGTTTAAGTTCTTCTTCCTTTCCTTCTATACTTTGATACCACTGAGGGTGATATGTAATATATATAGTGTATCTTTCAGCATAAATCCGTAATGTCGTTGTCAGCGCACCACAAAGGATCGCAGAATCCTCTTGAGTTGCATTTTGTATTTGATAGACGGCGTCAAGTTTGCTCTTTGTAAGCCACGAACTACTTGCATTGAGCCATCCTCTATTTGGCAATAACGGATGGTATCGCACTGTAATCGATAGCAAACACAGTATTAAAATTAATGTCATTAGCCCCTTAGTTACCTTTTTTTCATATGGAATTCCCTTTATAAAACGGAAAATCTCATATAAGCCTTTTCCTGAGAAAACTGATAAAATAGGAAAAGCTGGAAGCATGAATCGTCCTACGAAGTATATATAAAAAGCGTATGGCGCAAACGCGGCGATGATGCATCCTAAAAGAAATAATGCTCTCTTCTGATTTTTTCTGAAAAATACATAGAACCCTATAATAGCAAAAGGGATAAACACTCCAAAATTCCATATGATATCTTGTGAATATATGAGAATTTGTTGGACTAATCTCTGTAGAGTAATCTCATAATATAACGAAAGAATCCAACTTTGACTTTTTAGAGGTGTACCAAAAAGTAAATTGTTGTATATAAGAGCAGGGCTTGCTACAATGGCTATGGTAAGAATATACATATATAGTCTAGCATCACCAATAATTTGCGGTTTTTCCACTAGTAGCAAAAATATTATGGGAATTATCATAACGATGTTTGTTGGACGTGTTAGAATTGCATATCCAAAACTAGCGCCAGAAATAAGGAAAAACCGTACACCATTATTCTTTTTTTGTTTAAT